>CALHRQ010000001.1 GCA_938038175.1 uncultured Granulosicoccaceae bacterium
GGATATTTCCCGTTTTCGTGTAAATGCTTTGGTGCAGCGTGGTAGTGCCGGTCTTGTGGTGCGGATCATTCCAAATGACATACCCTCGTTTGCTGACTTGCACCTGCCGGATATCATGAATCAGATTGCTATGACCAAACGTGGTTTGGTTATCTTTGTGGGTGGTACGGGTTCTGGTAAATCAACCAGTCTGGCTTCGATGATTGATTATCGTAACGAGAACTCAAACGGGCACATTATCACGATCGAAGACCCGGTGGAATTTGTTCATCATCACAAAGGCTGTATTGTCACTCAGCGTGAGGTAGGGACCGATACGGATTCATTTGAAATCGCATTGAAGAACACATTGCGACAAGCACCCGATGTGATTTTGATTGGTGAGATTCGTGATCAGAAGACCATGGAACATGCTATTGCGTTTGCAGAAACCGGCCACCTGTGTTTGGCTACCTTGCACGCAAACAATACCAACCAGGCGCTTGATCGAATCATCAACTTTTTCCCGGAAGCGCGCCATAAGCAATTATTGCTTGATTTGTCGTTAAACATAAAGGCATTGATATCGCAGCGCCTGTTGCCAACACCGAGTGGTAAAGGGCGTCGTGCTGCAATCGAAGTGTTGCTGAATACGCCGCTAATGTCTGATCTGATCCTTAAAGGCGAAGTGCTTGAAATTAAAGCCCTGATGTCTAAGAGTCAGGAGCTTGGAATGCAGACTTTCGATCACGCCTTGTTTGAATTGTTGAACAAAAACGCTATTACCATCGAGGAAGCCATGCGTAACGCTGATTCAGTCAACGATCTGCGTTTGCGTATCAAGCTTGAAGGTGGTGGTTCGTCTGCAGTGGATGATATGATCGCAAATTCGATGTCTCTTGAAGAAGAAGAAGTGGATCCTTTGGCGCCAAGAAAGCGTGCGTCTTAGTCGTTTAAAAACTTGCCAGAACAAATTCTTCTTTAATTAGGTGATAAAGAAAAAGCCTGTATTGTGAAATACAGGCTTTTTTCGTTCTACAATGCCGCAATGAATTTAACGTCCACTACATTGGCATCGCTTGTCGATCAAACTGTTTCGAGAGCGCAGGCAAATTTTTCAAATCCGGGTCAGGCTCAGGTTGTAGTATCACCTTATCGCTTTAACCCGCTGGGTGCGCATATTGATCACCAGGGAGGTGAGGTAATGGCGCGCACAATTGATCAATATACCGTGCTCGCGTTTTATCCCAGCGATGATCAAACTGTCCGTCTCTGTCACGGCATACCAGATGCCAAGTCACTTGTATGTGAATTTAAAATTGGCGAAACGGTACATGAGGAAAACTGGGCTCGCTATGCGCAAGCCAGTGTCGCTACTTTAGTCAGGCACATAGACATAAAGCGCGGTTTTTCGGGTGCTGTGCAAGGGACATTGGTTGGCGCTGGGCTAAGCTCCTCGGCTTCTGTCATTTTAGCGTACCTAACGGCGCTTGCTGCGTGTAACGATATTAGCCTTGCACCCACAGAACTGGTTGAATTGTGTCGTCAAGTTGAAAATGAATATATGGGTCTGAATAACGGTATTCAGGATCAGATGTCAGTTGCGTTTGGCCAACGCAACGCGCTCTCGTTATTAGATGTCAACACGTCTAGTGCTCGCTATGTTGAAGACCCTGATAACATTGAAGAGGTCAGTTGGGTGCTTTGCTATTCCGGCTTTTCAAGAGAGCTTGTTTCCTCTGGTTTTAATGATCGGGTGCGTGAATGTAAAGAGGCAGCAGTTTTGCTTGATGCTCGGGCCACCCGTCTGGGTGATGTGGCTGAATCAGCACGTAGCCCATCCAGCATCAATGCTCTGCCAGCGCATTTGGTTGGGCGTGCAATGCACTGCTATTCCGAAATGCTTCGTGTGCAAAAGGGCGCGGATGCCTGGCGGCAGGGTCATTGGCAGGGCTTTGGCAAGCTGATGAATCAGTCCTGCAAGAGCTCAATCGAAGACTACGAATGTGGCAGTGAACCGATGGTCGTTTTACAAAATGCAGCATTAGCACATGAGCATGTTTATGGAAGCCGCTTCAGCGGAGGAGGTTATGGTGGCTGCTTATTGATGCTGGCTCCAGCTAATTATGCTGAGCAGGTGTGTTGCGATGTACTTGAGAGCTTTCTCGATGTTTATCCTGACAAACGCGGTATCGCGAAAACGTTTATTGCCCAAAACGAAAGCCATGTGCGATTGCTGGAGCCGCGTTGATGCCAGAGCCTAACATTTCGTCGGCGATATTGTTGTGCGCTGGCCGTGGTACACGTTTACGTCCTCATACCGACAAGACGCCAAAGCCCTTGCTGCCTGTAGATGGTGTTCCAACGCTTGAACACAGTTTGAGATCCCTGCATTTTGCAGGTATAGAAAATCTTCTCCTTATTATGCATCACTTGTCCGAACAGATTGAAAGCTTCATGCTGACACGTAAGGGGCCAGCATTTAAACAATGGCAGTGTGTGTTTCAGAAAGAAATGGGTGGTACTGCCGATGCCGCTCTTACTGGTATGGATGCGCGGCCAGAATGGTTTGGCGATACTTTTATTGTCGCTGCAACGGATTATATACTGTGGCCAGATTTCTATCCTGCCTTGTGCCAATATCATCGTGAGCATGGCGATGATATTACAGTCAGCTTAAAAGCCATACCGGAGGACGAGCTTAGTTCGCGCAGCAGTGTGCGCTTTGATCAAGAACAGCGCATTGTAGAGGTGGTCGAAAAACCAAAGCCTGGTACAGCACCAAGCCCACTCAGTGCCAATCTGGTGTATATATTACCTGCGCCCATCGCTGGCTACATAAAAGTGGTGAAACCATCAGTACGAGGCGAAAAAGAAATACAAACGGCCATCAACGCCTATTTGGCGCAAGGTGGAACAGCGCGCGGCCTCGTTCAGGATACTCCTTTAGAATGGCAGCCTGGTCAGCTATAAGTCTGGTCTGTTGCAGCTTTAGGCTTGAGTATAAAAATCAAGTGGAACGCTGGCAGCTTGCTCTGGCTTTTTTTGTTTAACGCTGCTTAAGCAATCTCACCACCGGATCGACTTTAGCGAGTAATTCTGCTCCATGTTAATCTAGCGTTTTACATGACTGGTTGATCGTGGCGCAACTCTACTTCTATTATTCAGCGATGAACGCAGGTAAGTCCACATCGCTTTTGCAATCTGCCCACAACTACCGTGAGCAAGGCATGCAGGTGATGTTATTCACCGCAGCAATTGACGATCGTTACGGGGCGGGAGTTATCAAATCACGTATTGGTTTGTCAGCCGATGCACATGTGTTTGATGCCGATACGCAATTTACTCAGTTAGTCAGACGGCAATTAAAGCAAGAGAAGCTTGCCTGT
Organism: uncultured Granulosicoccaceae bacterium; assembly: GCA_938038175.1. Classification (GTDB taxonomy): domain Bacteria; phylum Pseudomonadota; class Gammaproteobacteria; order Granulosicoccales; family Granulosicoccaceae; genus Granulosicoccus. The sequence continues at coordinate 3,369 of CALHRQ010000001.1, forward strand.
ATATTGGTTGATGAGGCGCAGTTTTTAACCCAATCTCAGGTTGATCAGCTTGCTGCCCTGGTTGATACTGCCGATATACCAGTACTGTGTTATGGCATCAGAACCGATTTTCAAGGCGAACTTTTTGCCGGCTCCTCCCGTCTTCTGGCTATTGCAGATAAGCTGTTTGAATTAAAAACTGTGTGTGAATGTGGTCGCAAGGCTACCATGACGGTCAGATTGGACGAACAAGGCAAGGTGATTGCCGATGGTGATCAGGTTCAAATTGGTGGCAATGAGCGCTACGAATCCAAATGCCGGCGTCATCACAGTGCGCTCATGCAAAGTGCAAAAAATAGCGCTAACACATAAACCATGCTAAGCGCTATTTTTGATAGCTTCAATGCACTGGGTATCGATGTTGATGATCAAGCCTGCCAATTTAAGTCTGACGAGCAGTTGCCATCCTGGTTTGAAACAACAGAACTTGCCGCAAGTAGTTTTATGGCAGCAGGGCAGGCTGTTGCACAATTAATTGGCTCGAAGCACACGACGCCAAATGTTATTGTTGATAAGCGCCTTGCCTCCTTATGGTTCGATAAAACATTGCACCCGTCTGGTTGGCAACAGGCAATTGAATGGGATGAAATAGCGGGTGATTACGCAACGCGTGATGGCTGGATCCGACTACACACCAATGCACCGCATCATAAAATCGCTGCTCTTAATGTGTTGCAATGCGATCCTGAAAGAGAGGAGGTGGTTAATACCGTTGCAGGCTGGGATGCGTTTGAACTTCAGGAAGCAATAGTTTCAGCCAAGGGCGCTGCTGCTCAAATGCTATCAATGAATCAGTGGCAACAACACCCGCAGGGTAAATCAGTTGCTCAAGAGCCATTGGTGCACTTGCAGAAGATACCTAACGGTCGTAGCCGCAATAGTAAGTCACCAGGAATTATAGATGTTGTCCGTCCTTTGGCGGGTATCAAGGTGCTCGATTTAACAAGGGTTATTGCGGGGCCGGTCTGCACGCGCTTTTTAGCCGCCTATGGTGCTGAGGTTTTACGCATTGATCCCCCTTATTGGGATGAGCCGAGCATCGTTCCAGAAATGACTTTGGGTAAACACTGCGCCCAGTTAGATTTAAAAACAGCCAAGGGCAAAGCCCAACTTTTATCGTTGGTTAGTGAAGCCGATGTTGTTGTACATGGGTATCGCTCGGATGCGCTGGATGCACTTGGGCTTGGTTCGGATGTGTTACGAGAGCATGCACCACAAATCATTGATATTGCTTTGTGCGCCTATGGTTGGAGTGGCCCCTGGGCGCAGCGGCGTGGCTTCGATAGTCTGGTGCAAATGAGTTGTGGTTTCGCTCATCATGGCATGGTTCAGCAAGCGGCTGAAAAGCCAACACCGCTACCGGTTCAAGCGCTGGATCATGCAACCGGGTATTTAATGGCGGCGGCAGCTGTACACAGTTTGCGTGCACGTGAACGAGAAGGGCAGTGCTGGAGTGCCAGATTGTCTTTGGCAAGCACTGCCGCTTTGTTAAGTCAGCATCGGCGCTCAAGCCCTGCAAAACCGTTTTCTGCGCGGCAGTCTAAGGATATTGATGAGACCATCGAGAATACACAATGGGGTGAAGCGCGACGTGTGCGTTTTCCTGTGTCTATCGGTGGTTGTGTTGCAGCTTGGGGCAAGCCAGCGGGTGATTTAAAATCAGCACCTGCCCAGTGGCAAAATACGTGACTGCGTGACTGCTTGATTACGTTTTTGAATGTTTGAATGTTTGATTGCGTGATTCGCTGAATGTCTCAATAACCCTGAAAATTTGGCGCATCACTTAGTGATCTATACCGATGAGCAATGCTAAAAGAATTGCAGGAAGTACTGAGGAAAGATAAAATGTATAAGTTCAGATGACATCTGACAGTTACCGGTTTTAACCGAGTGACTGTCAGGTTAAGTTTAGTTCAACTTCTTTTCCTGCCAGATTTTCTTACCGTCCAATAAAGTCTCGAACGGTGTCCTGCCGCAACACATCTT
>CALHRQ010000002.1 GCA_938038175.1 uncultured Granulosicoccaceae bacterium
GTGTAGCGGTAAAACGTGCAGGTGAGGAGACGTTTAAAGTCTGTCAACAATTTCTTGATGAGGTGGTACTCATTACTGTCGATGAAATGTCAGCAGCGATTAAAGACATTTTTAACGACACCCGTACATTGACTGAACCGGCAGGAGCGTTAGCAGTTGCTGGTATTAAAAAGTACGTGGCCGAAAACCAGATAAGTGGTGGCACTTTTATTGGTGTTAACAGTGGTGCCAATATCAATTTTGATCGCTTGCGCCACGTTGCCGAAAGAGCTGAAATTGGTGAGAGCCGCGAAGCCTTGCTGGCGGTAACCATCGATGAAAAGCCTGGCAGTTTCAGGCGTTTTTGTGAGTCCCTGGGTAGGCGCAGTATCACCGAATTTAACTATCGCTTTGCTGACGCTACTCATGCGCATGTGTTTGTCGGGGTTGAACTGGCTGGTGGTAAGAGCGAACGAGTGGATATCATTAAGCATTTAGAGAGCCAGGGCCTTGCGGTACTGGATATGACCGAAAACGATACCGCTAAATTGCATGTCAGGCACATGATCGGTGGTCACGCAAGGCTTGAAAACGAACGCGTGTTCCGTTTTCGTTTCCCTGAACGTCCTGGGGCATTGCTTGATTTTTTAAACAAAGTGGGTGAGCGCTGGAATATTTCTCTGTTTCATTATCGCAATCACGGTGCTGCCTATGGCCGGGTTTTGGTGGGTATAGAGCTGTCAGAAACCGAGAACGGTGAAGTTGAGCAGTTTGTTCACGAGCTTGGGTTTTATAGTGAAGATGAAACTGCCAATAGAGCGATAGATTTATTTTTGCGCTAAAAAGGTTGAGGCTTCAGCGATTTGTAGACAGGCTAAAGGTCGACTTCAATCACATCCCACGGCACAAGCAAGACGAACTGATATCAAAATCAGTCCTGGCTTGTGCCAGCGCAAGCTTTTTTTCCATAACCGCTAATTCATGCGTATCACCGCGCTGTTTTAAACATTCCACCAAACCATGTAAAGCCCATACATTATCCGGGTGTTGCGCACAGCGTTGTAATTTGTCATTTAACCCAAGGTCGGTTCGATGCACATCCTCTGCTTCATCAAAACGCCCTTGTTCACTTAGCAAGGCTGCCAAAGCGTGACGAGGTGGGTGCATCCAGGCCCATGGTTCATTGTATTCAAGGTTGTCGTTGCACATAACAGCCATGCGCAGTACTGCGAATGCCTTGTCGTGCTGGCCAAGGTGGTAAGCCATTTCACCATCGAGCATATGCATTGCGATCACCAGAATATCACTAGCAGGGTTGTTGAAAAAACAGCGCTGTTTTGGAATACGTTTTAATGCTTCTTTAAAGAGTGCACGTTCTTCTTCAGCCTTGGTGGCTTGTTTAAGCGTGGCATAAGCAACACCTTTCGCGTAATGATGCATGGCAGTAGATACGCAATACAATACTGGATCATCTGGTAAATCTGTATCGATAATCGTTTGCCATTGTCCAAAGCGCACTAAAACGTGCATCTTCATGGAGTAATAGCCCTCCATGGTTGTTGTCATTTGTGGTTGTTCGGGCATGTTCAAAACCGCTTTTGAAAGTGTGCTACACATTTTTTCAGCAGCCTTCATTGCAGGTGCAAACTGACCCATTAGCATGCAGGTATACATCATCAAGTGCAGATCGTGACAGCGTGCTGTTGTGTAAAAATTAAAGGGCCCCGCATAGTCAAGATACTTGTCATCTGCCGCTATTGCCATTTCGCTGCAGCGCCTGGCTTTTTCGTACTGCCCGCATAAAACAAAAACATGCGCAGGCATGTGAAGCAAGTGCCCGGCATCGGGGCATAAAGAACCGAGTCGTTCTGCAGATTGCATGGCACGTTCAGGCTGTGTTGACATTTCGGTTGCATGGATGTGCAAATGCAAAATGGCCGGGTGCTGCGTGTTGCCTGCCAAGGTATTTAATTTGATCGAGCGTTCGATAACCTCCAGCGCCTCATAGGTGTCAGCCCCTGCTGGTGGTATGCCTTGTTTAACGTCCCATAATTTCCACGGTGTTCGTGTCATCAAGCTCTCTGCGAAAAGCGCCATCACATCGTGATCAACTGCTTCATCGTTAGCGCAAACACGGTGATAGACGACGCGCATAGCGTCAGCATATGCATCATCCCAAGTATTAAATTCCTCAATTGGGACTGGGTGTGGTTTTTGAAAGCGCTGTGACAGAGCGTTGATCAACTGTTGTTCAAGATGGTTTGTATTAGCAGCAAGGCGATAGGCAATGGCGACATGTTCAAAACACCGTTGAGTTGTTCTGGCCGCTTCGGCTGGACTCATGTCGATCCAGGTATAGTTGTAGAACGGCCCTGCTGCATAGGCCACACCCCAATGTGCCATCGCGCATGCAGAATCATAGTCAAGTGCGCGTTTAAAACATTTGACTCCTTCCTCCTGATTAAACGCGTAGCACCATTTAAGCCCAAGATTAAAGTAGTGCTGTGCTTCGGCGCTTGATGTGCTGATGGTTTTGGTATGCTTGCCTAGATCGAACCCGTCCATCAGAGAGTTCCCAGCGGTTCTATCTCAAGAGCAGGCGTACAGCTCAACAGCTTTGTCGCAGGTGTTTGCAAAGCCTAAGGATGACTAATAAGCGCATCGTCTGTCGCAATAAAATCCAGTGGAACATCCCACCATTGCGCGTGCACATTGTCTTGCTGCTGCAATGCGTGTGCAACTCCTACAAGTAGTGGTGGGGCGGCTTGTTGTTGGCGTATGGCAAAGCTTCGATCATAAAAACCGCCGCCCATTCCCATACGATTGCATTGCTTGTCAAACGCAACCAAAGGCACTAGTACAAGATCAAGTTCGGTCGGTTTAAGCCAATCGGATTCTGCAACATCTGGCTCGAGTATGCCGTATTGTTTTTTGACAAAGCGCGTATTGGAGTCAAATGCCGCAAAAGCCAGTGATTCGCCTCGCATGATAGGGAGGTAGGTTTCGATGCCTTTTTGCTGTGCGTACTTCAGCGTACTGGATACGCTGATTTCGCCATTAATCGCGTTATAACCCGCTATACGTTTTATTTTTATTTCAGGATCAGCTGTTTTTTCAGAATCAACAAATGCAGATTCAATCATTTTAGAATCAATGAAAGGCTTGAGTATCTGCTGTAATTTTTTTTCGGCTTTGGATAATTGTGATGCCGACAAAGCTTTTCGCGCAGCGATTATACCGGAGCGAATTGCCTGGCGCTCAGTATCCATAGTTGTATCGATAGTTGTATTAATACTTGCCTCATTTTGATTGGGTGTATCAACCACGAATGCCGTCTCTGGTGTGCTACCTTGAACCAATCGGTTCAGGTGGGGGTGATTGGAACCGTCTCAGGCTTTCCGCCGTAGCGGACGTGCACAACAACAGCGACCAAATCTCCCCCGGGGTGAGAAATTAGGCTCAAGGGATATACCCAACCGGAAAACAAACACCGCAGAAGATACGCCATCAGGGTAGCATGTTCGGGTCGCTCGCGTGCAAGCCTGCAAGAGTAAAAAACCTTGTTTAATTCTCGTCCAACAAGGCTTCAAGTTTTGCATTCATCGAAGCAATCTGATCTAGCATAGCGGTATCATCATTGTCACCACTGGCTGACTTGAGCCAACCATTGGCGGTGTTGATCGCTGTTACTATGGCAATCTTTTCTATGCTTGACGATGCATTTTTCTGGCGCAACTCGCGCATAGTCTGATCAACATATGCAGCGGCTTTTGCAAGATCTTCCTCTTCACCCTCACGACAACTGATTTGAACTTCCTTATCCATAATGCGTAGCCGAAATGGCTTAACTTCCGCTGAGTCGGCTGTGTTTTGCTTACTCATCATTGGTTGGCTTCCATTGATTTCAGGCGCGTGATCATCTGTTCTACCTTGGCGCGAGCGGTTTCATTCTTTTCGATCAGCCGAGCGCGTTCTTCGATCAGCTCGTTTTGCTGTTCAAGCAAGGAGCGGTTTTCGTCGCGCAGTTTGCTGCATAACTGCACGACGTCGTTTAGCTGTGACGCCAGCCTGGCGAATTCTTGATCGACTGTGGACTGACTCATTGTTTCAATCTGCGTGTCTGGACAGTGCATTGTATACTTGACTCTCATCTTACAGGCAAGTGTTGGGCGTTGGTGAATACACAATTTGACGATCTTTCGGCGTTGTTTGGCAGATTGGATGTGCCAGTACCGGTCAGCGAAGCACATGGTTTGCTCTGCGGTCTGCTGTGTGCTCAGCCCACGGCAATGGCCAAAAAGGCTTGGCTAATCGAATTACTCGAAGCAGCCAATATCGACTCATCGGCAGTCGCCAATCGCGCCAGTGACATAAAAATGCTCGATAACTGGTTCAATGCTGTTGTCGATACGCTGCATGCCAGTGAGCTGACATTCGAAACGGTTGGGCCAGCAGATTCCGCCCCCCTGCCGCTACGTCTTCGTGCTCTGGGGGATTTCTGCGCAGGCTTTACTTATGGTGTGGGCCTGGGAACAGCTGGGCGCGGCAATAAGACACTGCCACCGGATACCCGTGAATTAATCGAAGATTTCAATGCAATTGATTCGAATGCAGGCGACAGTGTTAGTAGTGCAAAGCAAGCACAGGACGATGAAGAAAATGCCTTTATGGAATTACAGGAGTATGTGCGTGTGGGTGTTTTGCTAATACATGAAGAATTCAAACCTGTATCAGCAGGTGAAGCGAAAATTCACTGAACCACCGCTGGCTGGCACACTGAAATCAACATAAAGGACAGTACGCGACTTAAATGTTAAGCAAAAATTTTGCAAATGAACTCAAACGACGTCGTCGTGCCCTTATGCGCACCATGGGTGAGGATTCCATCGCGATCATTCCGGCGGCTCGAGTCGCAGTGCGTAATCGTGACAGTGAATATGCTTATCGGCAGGACAGTAACTTTTATTACTTAAGTGGGTTTGAAGAACCTGAAAGTTTGATGGTGTTGATACCTGGACGAAAAGCCGGGCAATTTATTATGTTCTGTCGCGAGCGTGATCCATTGCAGGAAACCTGGCATGGCAGGCGCCTGGGTATAGAACGAGCACCTACTGCCTTAGGTGCAGATGACGCTTTCCCTATTAATGATATTGACGAAATTCTGCCTGGCTTACTCGAGGGTCGAAAACACGTTTATCACACTCTGGGTAAAGATCAAATGTTTGATGCGCAATTGGTCAGCTGGCTTAATCAGGCGCGATCCAGCCGCCGTGCTGGTGGTGAGGCGGATGCGTTTATATCATTGGATTATCACTTGCACGAAATGCGTATATATAAAAGTCGCAACGAAATCCTGCAGTTAAAGAAGGCCGCAGCTATCAGTGCAAAAGGGCATATGAGCGCCATGCAAGCCTGTAAGCCTGGTATGCGAGAGTATGAGCTTGAAGCCTGTCTGATCAACGAGTACAAAAAGAACGGTTGTACCCATGCTTTTCTACCGATTGTGGGTGGTGGCGAAAATGGTTGTATTCTGCATTACACGGAAAACCGTTCCGTGCTCGAAGATGGACAGCTTGTACTGGTAGATTCGGGGGCGGAGTATCAATGTTATGCCGGTGATATTACGCGTACTTATCCTGTAAACGGAACCTTCTCCAAAGAGCAAAAAACGGTTTACAACATTGTTCTTGAAGCTCAATTAGCGGCGATTGATGCTGTGTTGCCTGGTTCACATTGGAAAGATCCGCACAATGCCGCAGTGAAAGTATTGACACGTGGCCTGCGCGATATTGGAATCCTAAAAGGATCGCTGTCGGCATTAATAAAAGAAGAAGCCTATAAACCTTACTACATGCACAGTACCGGGCACTGGCTTGGGCTTGATGTTCATGACGTTGGCGAATACAAAATAGATGACCAGTGGCGTTTGCTCGAACCCGGTATGGT
>CALHRQ010000003.1 GCA_938038175.1 uncultured Granulosicoccaceae bacterium
GCTCATGATTCGAACCAATGGAGACTCTAATTCATGAGCCATGGCAATCACTCGCTTTAAAGCATCCATATGTTTAGTATGCAGTTCATCACCCGGCTTATTGGCGCTTGTCATACCCGCGAAAATATGCCGAGACAAACAGGATACTGGTTTACCACGATCGTCTAATAATGCCTTGATCTCACGAATCTCTGCGTCGCTATGATCTCCTACTTCCTTTTCACCTACAAACTGAAGCTCTGCGTATTCCAGCTTAAATTCATCCATTACATCAATGGTGTGAGCAAGATCCCGGCTGATTCCGTCACAAATAACACCTAATTTCATAGTTGAGTTCTTTATTACTGGTTAACGATTCCACGATTAGCGATTCGACAATTAACACCGTAATTCAACACAGGGTAATTATCAGTGCGGGCATTAAAATAAGTAACAACGTGCTTAGCGATAAAACCAAATTAAAACGAAATTCCCTATATTTAGTCAAGACGTAGAATGCCTGTACGTTGACTTGACCAATAATCTGCGGGGTGCTCTTTTCACAACAGAGCAATAACAAAGAGCTCAATTTCTTAAAGAGACAATGAAAGCAGAATCGAAGACAGTTCTATCACATTAATCCACGCTCTGAATACGAGCCAATCTACCTAAGACGCCTAACCCAGCAAATCACGAGTTATACGCTCAAAAATCGCAGCACCTACCGGGATAAGATCGTCTGGAAAATCATAATCTGGGTTATGCAGTGCGGCATAGTCTTCACCCGGACCAAGACACAACATCGCCGATTTTGCATCCCAGCCAAACACGCCAAAATCTTCCGATGCACGCATAGGTAAGCCAACATCACCATGGCTTATATTAAGTGCTGTCATTGCGGCTTTGGCAATATCAGTTGCCTCTGCATCATTGACAGTAGCCGCAAAAGCATCGAACACGCTAAACGACACCGATAAGCCTGCATCATCAGCCACCTTTTTTGCCAGCGTCCGAGCTTGCTCTTCCATTGATGCGAGCGCATCATCACGTGCAGTTCGCAATGTTACCGCAACAATCGCATCCCCTGGCGCTATACCAAAGGTGTATTCACCCACACGTGCATGAGTCAATGTTGCCATACAAAATTCATCGTCAAGCTGACCACCACCGCCAAGTTCACTGAGTTGTTCTAAAAGTTTAGCTACTGCCAAGGCTGGCGATACACCCTCTTCTGGGTCTGCCGCATGAGCGGTTTTGCCCTGCAACTTAATTTCAAGCCCAAGCGATGCGCAGTTCATAAGACCTGCACGTGTGGCTACAAAACCGAAGGGTCGACCTGGCTCTACATGTATAGCGAACGCATAATCTGGACGAATCGCATCGTAAGCAGGTTCTGCCACAACAGCTCTCGCACCACTACCGTCCTCTTCAGATGGTTGAAACATCAATACCACGCGGCCTTTGGCGACAGGCTTGATTGATAACATTTTTGCCAAGGCTAACAAAAACATCATATGCCCATCGTGACCACACATATGCCCTTTTCCTGGCACAGTTGATATCCACTGATTAGACGAAATCTCTTGAATGGGCAACGCGTCCAACTCTGCACGAAACATCAGGGTTGGCCCGGCAACGCCGCTGTCAAATACGGCTGCGACACCGTGCCCTCCTAAACCTGTGTGCACTTGTGTGCAAGCTAATGGCTTTAAGGCCAGAACAATGGTGCTTGCAGTGTGCTCCTCTTCGCCTGATAACTCTGGGTGTTGATGCAAGTAGCGTCTTAGCTCGACAAGCTCAATTTTATCTGTATTGGTTAGCATGTTGTTATGCTACTGCGCTAATGTCCGGATTGCCAATAATTTTGTTGGCTATGAGGCCCATCAGAGAATCACACATCACTCTATTCGACCACCGACTAAATTTAGGACTAGCTAATTTCACTAGTGAGAACAGTAAAGCCAGGAGGAGATATTCGTATCGCCCAGTTTTAAATGATCAGCGTTTTTTAGACAACTTGTCCATTACTGAGACAAGTTTGTCTGTGACAACAAAATAATGGAAGTCGCGTGGAGCGACACAATAGACAGAAATATTTCAATCGAATCCGTTAAAAAACAGGTAAATCAACTGCGGAAAATGCTCTCAGCATCGATATACCCAACAGTTATTGCGAAGGATATATTTTAAAACTCAATCGCATCAACCCATAATTCAATAAGAATACCTGACCATCTTGCCCGCTAACATAGACTTTCAATATCGATAGTCACATTAAACCTCTCTCAGCCAAAGACGTCTGCACGCCCTGCCCAATAATCAAGTGATCTAATACCCGAACATCGATTAAGGCTAAAGCATCTGTGAGTTTTCGAGTCAGTCTGACATCCGTATCTGACGGCTCAGCTACTCCACTAGGATGGTTATGCGCAAATATCACCGCCGCCGCATTGGATGCTAAACATCTTTTGACCACCTCGCGTGGATAAACTGCTGCACTGTCTATCGTACCGACTGATAATTGTTGATACTCCAGAACACGGTGCCGGTTATCGAGAAATAACCCTGCAAAGACCTCCTGAGGCAAACCACATAAATGCAAAGCCAGGTATTCGCGCACTGTGTTGGGGGATGTCAGCACATCCCTTTCGCGCATTTGGCAGAAAATATGTCGCCGACTAATTTCGAGCGCGGCCTGTAATAGTGCATATCGTGCAGGGCCAAGCCCACGATAATTGCAAAATGTTTTTGGGTCTGTACTCAATACAGCCTGCAATGAACCAAACTGTTGCAAAACGCTTCTGGCGACATCTACCGCAGACGCACCTGGCACACCCGTTTGTAAAAATATGGCCAATAATTCTGCATCGCTAAGACAAGTGACTCCACTTTGCAGAAGTTTCTCGCGCGGACGCTCCGACTTGGGTAAATTCTTTATAGTAATGATCAGCTTCCTTGTTGATCGTATGGGGAAATAGTCAGTAATTTATTACTGACTAGCGCATTGTCAGCTAATACATAAGCTTGCGTCTAATCTATTATTATCGCGCAGAAAAAGGTGAGAAAGGCGTTTTAACGAGTTGAGTCAAAACACTCAAAATTAACGCGCGCATCGAGGCCATCTCTTGTACCCCAACAATGTATTCCAACCCAGCCTTGCAGCTAGATCACTTAACATTCTTATTGATTAATACGTGGTGGCAGACCTGTAATTGGTGGATCCCCACTAGTATAGTGTTGTACTAAATATTTATGATCAGATGCAAGCAAATGAATGATCGTATTGTTGTCCTGGCTAAACGAGAACATCTCTTTGGGCGTCATTGAGAGCAAGGCTCCTATCATCACACGTCCGATAATACCGTGAGAGACGATAGCAATTTTTTTATGATCATTCGCCAACACGTTTTTGAGAAAAGGCTCCGAACGCTTAGCCATATCCGGATAGTTCTCACCTCCAATACCGCGATTATGGAATGGATCAGCCTGCCAGGCAGCAAAAGCTTCAGGCCATTTTTCCGGTAACTCACTCCACATCTCACCGCTCCAATCGCCACAATGCCATTCCTTGATACGATCATCGAAGCTAAAGCGGATTTTTAAATGTCTATCGATAATCTCAGCCGTTTGACGAGTACGATCAAGAGGTGATGCAACCATATAGTCTATGTTTTGTGTCTTCAGGAATGAACCATTGGTCTCTGCTTGTTTACGACCTAACTCGCTGAGATTAGAGTTCCACTGCCCCTGCATACGCCGTATCGCATTCCATTCAGTTTGGCCGTGGCGAACAAAGTAAAGCTCTTTCATAGAGGGTAGTCAGACTTTATTAAAGGCTAGATGAGCAGTATCACGAGTGCCCACTACGATCTCTGTAGAAGACTTCATACCAACGCTTATGTTCATTTTTGATTTTCTGTAAATGCTCGAACGCCGGCCTCAGCGATCTCATGATCTTGTGCTGGAGATCCGGCACTGACACCAATACTGCCGACGACCTCATCATCTACTAAAACCGGAAGGCCACCGGCAATTACCACCATACGCCCACCCAATGTCGATGATAGCCCATAGGCTGGCTTACCCGGTTGACTGACCTCACCTAACGCATCCGTGCCTTTTTTAACACCCGCTGCAGTAAAGCTTTTATCGATGGCCAGATTAACACTGGTCGGTTTGGTATTATTCATTCTCTCGAACGCAATTAAGTTACCGCTTTCATCGCTAACCGCAATACACACCTGCACGTCCAGTTCCGTAGCCTTTGCTCTGGCAGCAGCAATAATGCTGTGAGCGTCATCTATATCCAGACGTTTAATGGTCAGCATGTTTCATTCTCATGTTGC
>CALHRQ010000004.1 GCA_938038175.1 uncultured Granulosicoccaceae bacterium
CAATAGCTACAGGCAAGTTAGCATTTGAGATTCTGTGGTATTTCCGGGTACTTCCTACGACATCGCGGCGATGAGGGGTAAATTCAATAAGTGACAACGAAATGATAGTGCAGCTATCTTAATGCTGAACGTTATTCTCACTCTCCGCATGCACCGCCTGAGCAATATATTCGAATAGTGTTTTATGTGCCTCAGGGTGAGACGCTTTTAAAGCCATGGTGGAATCTGTAAACACACGCACTTGTTTGTCATGCTCTGCCAAAAGCCTTTTAAGCTTTTCAGTGTCGTCCTGGCTTGGGCTTAAGTTAAATTTCTTTTTTTTGTTTTCGAGCACTTCGATAAAAGCAAAATGTTCCTGCTTTGTTTCAGACATGGCTTTATAAGCATTCCAGGCAGGTTCGCTGATTTTATCAAGCACCCAACTGGAGGATGTGGCACTTGCGTCCACCGCTTCGATGTCATCCGATTTATCTTTCATGCAGACTTTCTCGATTAACCGCCAAACTCAATAAATAATCTATAGCACCGAACTAAGCCAGTAAATACTAGCGGCGGACTAATCCGACACACTTAACGCCTAACTAATCCACCACACTTAACGAACAACTAATCCGCCAAGCCCTATCCGCCAATAAAAGACATTTCGACCTTGGGCTTGATTACATGCACTTGTGTACGCGTTTCAGAGTAACGATCTTCGCGGGCTTGCCATAATTTGCGCATACTCTGCATTAATGCTTCATCATCGCCTGATCGTAGAATTGCACGCAAATCATGGCCTGATGATGCAAACAGACAAGTATAGATACTGCCTGTTGCGGATAAGCGTGCCCGGCTACAATCGCCACAAAAGGGTTCTGATACTGATGTGATAATGCCAATTTCGCCGCCGCCATCTTTATAGTGCCAGCGCTTGGCAACTTCACCTTTGTAATTTGCTTCAACCGGTTCAATAGGCATGCGTGCATGAATCAGGTCTGCAATTTCACGGCTGGTGACCACATGGGATAAATCCCAGGCATTGCTATTACCTACATCCATAAATTCTATAAATCGCAAAATTTGTCCCGTGCCATGAAAGAACTCTGCCATGGGTAAAATGCTGTGATCGTTTAGCCCCTTTTTCACCACCATATTGACTTTGATAGATTCAAAACCAGCGCTACTGGCGTTTTCGATTCCGTCCAGCACACTCTGCACACCGACGCCAACATCGTTAACGGCTTTGAATGTTTTATCGTCAATTGCATCAAGGCTCACATTAAGACGCTGCAGACCAGCTTGTTTAAGTGATTCGGCACGCTGGCGAGTGAGCAGGGTTGCATTGGTTGTCAAGCTGACATCAGTGATGCCGTCAACACCGCAAATCCATTCAATCAGTTGCTCAAGATCGTTTCTGACAAGGGGCTCTCCACCGGTCAGCCTGATTTTGCTAACACCAAAGCTGGCGGCAGTTTTAACAACGCGCACTATTTCTTCAAAACTTAAAAGCTCTTTTTTTGCCAGAAATTTGTAGTCACGATTGAACACAGACTTGGGCATGCAGTAGACGCAACGGAAGTTGCAACGATCAGTTACCGATACACGTAAATCACGCAGTGGCCGGTTGAGCTTGTCAGTTATCTGCTCGGTCGTGATGTCTGATTGATTGTTGTGAAACATAACCTTACTCGTTCCAGGGGATTTGCAATTCGATACCCGGTAGTGGTGCATTTGGCTGGGGAAGTACAGAAATGATCCGGTTTCGCCAATACACCCTGGGTACAATGTACCTGAGACTAGGGTCCGAGGGCAATCTGGAAAGTACGATTGTGAGCTTTACTTTGCAATGAAAGTGGGGCCATTTGGGCCAGGTCGATCTCCAAAAAAGCCTGAATACCACGTAGCGCATCAGATCAGACTGATAAACACTCGTGCCTGGAGCAGGTTGGTGGAGGTAGAACAGCCGCTTTCAGTGCAGAATACGCGTTAGCTATTTGCTCTCAACCGCCGCCACGCTGAAAATGCATATCAAAATGCGCTTTGAATGCCTGTTGCTGCTCTTCTGACACACCACTGAAGGCGAAACTGACATTACAGAAGGGTATTCGCATCAAGGCTATTTTGCGCTCTTGTTCGGGCCCCAGTTTTATAAGCACTGTACCGTTATGCAATTCACCGTGAATGCTTAAATTGTCGATGCGATAAGCATGCTCGCCCATCGCCAAAGGCAACAGCCGAAAAAATTCTTTATGGGTAAAGCCCATATCACGGTTATACTTTATATCGTCCACTTTTAGCCTCCGGCAACTGGAGGCCATATCGCAAGCACATCATCCTGCTTCAGTAAGCCACCTTGATCTCTATCTGCGTCGCACACGAATACGCCATTGATTAATACTAGGTGTGCAAGTTCCCTGGGAACATTGTATTTATCGATTATGTCGTGCAAAGACGCATCATCATCAACATCAATTTCAACCGTGTTTTTCACTGAACCTGCGGGTAGATGCTGAGAAATAGTGGCGTAGAGTTTAAGTGTGATACGCATTATGAAACTGCCAGAAGGTTATTGCAGTCAGAAGAGAATCGGACAGTGCAAAACCGAAGGTTTGACGCTGTCCGACTGCGATCTGGATTTAAGCAGACATTGCACGATGCTGGCTTTGCGCACCGGCAAGATACGCTTCGCTAATACGCATTGGGTTTTCCATCAACTTGTCTTTCCATTCACCCAAGGGCGATTCTGTTTGAATTAGACCACGCATAACACCAACATGCTGAGTCATACCAAGACTACTGGCACCCACGAGCACATCATCTTTAAATTGAAGATTAATATATTGAAATTTTTCTTTGTCAACAAGTTCGGAATACTCACCACCGTCGACACCCATCCACATACCGAATGATGTCGATATTAACCCGGCTGTATCGAGTACGTTCATGTTAACGTTACCTGAGTGTGGAGTAAGGTGACCACGTACCATACTTTGTGCCGCGATTTTGCCATGCTCAACCGCTGTTGGCTGTATCGCCTGCACATAGTACTCACCGGTAGAGAAGTCTTTACCTTGCGCCACATCACCCGCAGCATAAACACCCTCAACACTGGTTTGCATAAAGTCATCGACAATGACACCTGCATCAACATTGACACCACTTCCGTCAAGAAAGGCTGTGTTTGACCGCACTCCCGTTGCACAGATAACAAGATCGGCGTCGATCGTTTCACCCGTGTTGGTGTTGACATCAAACTTGTTGCCGTCACGTTGTGCAATAGCATCGACTTTGGTTGATGTCATGACACGAATGCCTTTAGCCACACACCAGTCTTTGATCATATTACCCATGGTGTTGTTGGTCATACGAGACACCATGCGGTCTTCCATCTCAATGACCGTGAGGTTTACTTTCCGGGCAGCGAGTGATTCTAAAATGATACAACCAATAAAACCTGCACCCATAAGAACGACATTTGAACCTTCATGCGCATGCTGAATGATCTTGTGCGCATCTGCCAATGACCAGCAGTTGTACACCCCTTCCAGATCTATGCCTGGAATGGGTGGCCTTGTCGCGGTTGCACCAGTTGCAATCAGTAGCTTATCGTACGCAACCTCATCAACGCCCAGCAGTTTTACTTTTTTAGCCTGTGTGTCAACAGAGCTGGCACGCGCATGCCGGATGTTGATACCAAGGCTTGAAAAGTGATCGCTGTTTTTTCTTAGGTAAGTCCCAGGCTGATCAATGTTACCGACCAGCATGTAGGGAATTGCCATGCGTGAATAAGGTGGCGCTACTTCGGCTGCGAGCATGGTGACGTCACTGCTCGCATCGAGTTTTTTAATTTGCTCGGCAGCACTCACTGCTGCCGGGCCAGCGCCAATGATTACATGATGCATGCGTTTTATCCTGGCAAGCCAAACTTCTGATGGGTTTCAGCACTTACGCTGCCGTCAGCATTCCAGCCGCGCGCGGAATAGTACTCAGGTAACATTTTATCGAGCTCGTTGACCTTACCTGCAGCCGGACCTACATTGGCAGGCAATGACAGTAGACGATCAGGCAAGGTGTCATCCGCACCCGTGATACCGGCCTTGGCATTGAATTCACGCTCAAGGTTCCAGATACGCTCACCGACTTCCATCATCTTCTCAGTTGACCAATTGCCTTCACAGGCTGCATCAACCTGCGGCGCGATGTCATCCATACCCCATGCAAAAGTGGTGAATACGCATAGTCCAGCCGAATCTACCGCAGCAGTGGCATCCTGGAATGCCTTAACAAGACCAGCCTTACCCGCTGACTCGAGTGGGTCAGTCTTTTCAGGAATACCGAGAATTTCTGAGGCGATCGTGTAGCCGCGAAGGTGGCAGGCACCACGATTAGAGGTTGCATAGGCTAATCCAATACCTTGTATGCCACGCGGATCATAGGCAGGAAACTCCTGACCTTTGACCGTCATGGAGAACTGCGGCTGACCGTATTTTTCGCACAGACGCTTGGAACCAAGCCCAAGATCTTTACCAAAGCCTTCGCCTTTGGCTGTCACTTCTGCAGCCCAACACAAAGCCTCCGCTGATCCAAATTTGAGTTCTACGCCGTCAGTTTGTGCCGTGGAGATAGCACCGGTTTCGAATAGCTCCATGGCCGCTGCCACGGTTGAACCAAAGGAAATTGGATCAAGACCGTCCTCGTTACACAGGAAATTAACGTAGGTAAGTGCATCTATGTCATCAACACCGGTATCCGGACCCAACGCCCAAGCTGCCTCGTACTCAAGACCGCCAGAGTTAATCCAGTACTCAGGCTTATCTTTTACAGAGAAGTGGGTTCGATCGACAGTAGAGATACGCCCACAGGCGATGGTGCAAGAATAGCAAGCACCATTGGTCGTCAGATTTGGCTTACCGTCAGATTTTCTTGGCTCGGCCATGGCTTCTGCCGATACATTGGCAGCACCTTCAAACTGTACTTCACGCATGTTGCGCGTCGGCAGTGCACCCACTTCGTTGATAACGTTCATCAAAACCTGTGTGCCATAAGCTGGCAGACCTTGGCCTGTAACCGCATTTTCTGCCAATACGGCTTTGCCTGCTTTGGTTGTTTCTGCAAACGCTTTTGGATCATGAATACCACCAAGGCCCAGCGTTCCGCGCACTATAACGGCTTTCAGGTTTTTGGATGCCATGACGGTACCAACACCACTTCGACCCGCTGCACGGTGTAAATCGTTAACCACCGCAGCATACAAACAGCCTTCTTCAGCGCTTCGACCAACACAGGCAATACGCGCTTGTGGGTCCTGATGCTTGGTACGCATGATTTTGTCTGCTTCCCAAACTGACTTGCCCCATAGATCATTAGCTGGCAGCAGCGTGGCTTTGTCATTTTCGATTGACAGGTACATAGGGCTGGCGGCTTTACCTTCAAAAATCACCATGTCCCAACCGGCGAATTTAAGCTCTGCACCAAAAAAGCCACCTGAATTTGAACAGGCAATGGCATTAGTGAGCGGGCTTTTGCAGATAACCGAATAACGCCCACCTGTTGAAGCACTGGTACCGGTTAGTGGCCCGGTTGCCATGATGAGCTTGTTTTCAGGACTAAGGGCGTCTGCCGCAGGGTCCATTTCTTCTACCAGGTAACGAGTTGCAAGGCCACGCTGGCCAAGGTAGTCGTTAGCCCAGTTCATGTTGAGCGCTTCTTCTGTTACCGTACCGGCAGTCAAATTGACTCGAAGCAGTTTTCTAGTCCAGGACATTTTTATTCTCCTTAAGCTTAACTGGCGTTGTCGGTTTTAGAGGCCCAGGCTCGCATTTTATCGAGACCGGTTGCATTGGCGTCTACGTAGGTAATGGCATCAGTTGGACAAGCATCTACACAGGCTGGATCGCCGCCACACAAATCACATTTGGTGACTTTGCCACTATCAGTGTTGTAGTTGATTGTGCCGAATGGACAGGCAATAGTACAAACCTTACAGCCCACACAGACGTCTTCAAGTACATCTTTAGAGCCAGTTTCTGCATTAATGACTATGGCATCAACTGGGCATGCTTGCATGCACCATGCTTCATCACATTGAGTGCAGGTGTAGGGGACGAAACGGCCTTCATCGTGGAAAGTGAATACCTTTACCCTTGATTTGGATGGATTAAACAGGCCTTCGTTTTCCAGCGAACAAGCTGACTCACACTGCAGGCACCCTGTGCATTTACCAGGATCGATGTGCAGAGACTTTTGCATAATGCTCCTCCATTACTTTTATTGTTGGCGGCTTCCGTGTGGAGTACGCCTTATTAGCTTGAAATTGAAGTTGTCATTAGGGTCAGTAATCCAATCTATGACAAAACCACAAGATCTGAGAGTACATTAAGTAAATTAGCCCACTAATGCAACTATTCCACACGGTTCTTAAGGTCAATACAGCGGGGCCTGTGTGAGCTTATGGGCCAAATTACCCAACAAAACCGGCCGAAGCGCAGTACGCCACTGGCGAAAAAATGCTGATATACACAACGAAAAGCCTAACTCGCTGTTCTGGTATAACGATGATTCACACAGCAGCTAGTGCGCCTCCTCCCAGCTATTGCCAATACCGACATCAACCTCAAGCGGCACTGACAGGCTTGCGGCCGAGATCATGTGCTGTTGTATTTGCTCGCCAATGGCATCGGCTTCTCCAGCAGGCACTTCCAGTACCAGCTCATCATGCACCTGCATGATCACCCGCGCCTCGATCTGTTCACTGGCTAGCCATTGATCAACCACCAGCATGGCACGCTTGATAATGTCAGCCGCGGTACCTTGCATCGGCGCATTGATCGCTGTTCTCTCCGCATATTGTCGAAGCTGTCCATTGCGCGCATTGATATCCGGCAAATACAGGCGCCGTCCAAAAACCGTTTCTACAAAGCCTGTGTCTTTGGCTTTAGCGCGCGTATCGTCCATATACGCTTTAACACCCGGATAGCGTGCAAAGTAAAGATTGATGTATTCCTGCGCCTCGCCTCGGGAGATATCTAATTGTTTGGCCAGACCAAAAGCCGACATTCCATAAATGAGTCCAAAATTAATTGCCTTGGCAGCGCGTCTTTGATCCGCATCGACATCCCCAACATCACTCATGAAAACTTCCGCCGCTGTTGCACGATGCACATCAAGCCCTTGAGCAAACGCTGACAAAAGCCCCTCATCTTTGGACAAGTGCGCCATGATCCTTAGTTCTATCTGCGAATAATCTGCCGCTAGAATTCGATGGCCTTTCGGTGCAACAAAAGCTTCTCTTATACGCCTGCCTTCTTCTGTTCGTACAGGTATGTTTTGCAGATTGGGATCGGTACTGGACAATCTGCCCGTTGATGCAACCGCCTGATGATAAGAGGTGTGCACGCGTTCTGAGTCAGCATGGATTTGCAAAGGCAGCTTTTCAATATAGGTTGACAGTAGCTTTGAAAGAGAACGGTGTTGCAATATAAGCTTCGGCAGCGGGTAATCAACAGCCAGTGTTTCGAGTACATCTTCTGCTGTTGATGGTTGACCTTTTGGTGTTTTACGAATAATTGGAAATTGCTTTTCTTCGAAAAATATTTGCTGAATTTGCTTTGGCGAACCCAGGTTAAATTCCCGACCAGCATCTGCAAATGCATCCGCCTGCACCTCTTCAAGCTTTGTCTTTAGTTTCTTGCCTTGTTTTTCCAGCATCTTTGCATCAATACCAACACCGTTGTATTCGATACGGGACAGAACTTGTAGGAGCGGCAATTCGGTTTCAAGATATAAGGCTTTTAATAAGGGTTGTTTTTCAAGCTGCGGCCAAAGCGCCTGATGTAATTGCAAAGTAACATCAGCATCTTCAGCCGCATAGTGGCTGGCTTGTTCAAGTGGAATTTGATTGAAGGTCAGTTGCTTTTTACCCTTGCCAGCGATGTCTTCAAAGTGCACCGTTTCAACGCCAAGATACTTGCGCGCCAGCGAATCCATATCGTGCCGGGTTGCAGTGGAATCGAGCACATAGGATTGCAACATCGTATCGTGAGCCACCGCGGTTAGTTCGATATCATATTTGCGTAATACATTAATATCGTATTTGATATGCTGGCCAATGATTTTTGCATCCTTACTTTCCAGCAGCGGTTTCAACTTGGCTAATACTTTTTCTCGCTCTAATTGTTTTGGAGCATCTTCATAATCATGTGCTACGGGCACATAGGCAGCCTCTCCTGCCGTAATTGCAAAAGACACACCTACTACTTCAGCCTGCATATAGTTGAGACTGGTGGTTTCAGTATCAAATGCGAACAACTCTGCTGCTTTGAGTTTCTTGATCCATGCATCAAGCTGCTTCATGGTCAGCACGGTTTCGTAGTTAAGATTTTCGTGCGATTTTGGCCGTACGTCTGTTGACTTGGTGCTGCTATCTGCCGCTACCGCCGTTGCATTTCCAGGCAACAATGGCGACTTGCCCTCTGCAAGCTCGCGTCGCCAGGTTTTAAATTCCAGCGTTTCGTAGAGCTCGGCAAGGGTATTGGCATCTGGCTCTCGAAGCGCTAATTGCTCTAAGGTTTCGGGTAGCTCAACATCCGTTTTAATGGTTGCCAGTTGTTGCGATAGTGGCAAAATGTCGAGGCTGGCTCGAAGCTTCTCTCCGATCTTGCCTTTGACTTCGTCAGCTTTGGCCATAACGGTTTCAAGATCGTTATGTGCCGCCAACCACTTAGCCGCTGTTTTTGGACCACAACTTGGAACACCTGGAATATTATCCGAGGTATCGCCGACCAATGCCAGATAGTCAATAATCTGAACAGGCTTTACACCAAATTTATCAAAAACAGCGGCCTCGTCCATGGTGGTGTTGTTCATGGTATTGATCAGTGACACCTTATCGTCCACCAGTTGCGCCATATCTTTATCTCCAGTAGATATAACGGTTTTGTGGCCCTTTGAAGACGCTGCAACCGCAAGCGTACCGATCACATCATCGGCTTCAACGCCTGGCACAGTCAGTATGGGCAAACCCATTGCAGCCACCAGCTGATGCATGGGTTCAATCTGCGAACGCATTTCATCAGGCATACTCGGACGGTTAGCCTTATACTCTTTATATAAGTCGTCACGAAACGTTTTGCCTTTCGCATCAAAAACCACCGCCATGATCTCGGGTTGGTAATCCGCCACAAGCCGTCGGAGCATATTCACCACTCCATAGATAGCACCGGTGGGTTGGCCAGTTGCCGTGGTCAGCGGCGGCATGGCATGAAATGCGCGATACAGATAGGACGATCCATCGACTAAAATGACAGGTTTGGTTCGGGGCATACCGCTAGACTCTTTTTCGCGAACTGACCCGACTAGTTTACGTCAACACAATAAAATCATTGTAGGAACATCAATGCGAGAACTACCCAAGAACAATCAGATGAGTGCGGATGCACGTGACCGTGCGTTAAATCGGGATTCGTGGAAAATATTCCAGATAATGGCTGAATTTGTTGACGGCTTTCAGCAGCTAGCCGATATAAGCCCATCTGTGAGTATTTTTGGCTCGGCTCGCTTCAAACCGGACAACCCGTACTACCAGGCAGCTGAAGAAATCAGCCAGCTCTTGTCTGACTCAGGATTTGCGGTGGTCAGCGGTGGTGGCCCCGGGATTATGGAAGCGGCAAATAAAGGTGCCCTGGCTGGCAAATCAGCCAGCGTAGGGCTGAACATTCGCTTGCCACATGAACAATCAGGCAACGGTTTTCAGGATATCAGCATTAACTTCAAGTACTTTTTTGCGCGCAAGGTTATGTTTGTCAAATATGCATCGGCTTATGTTGTCATGCCAGGTGGATTTGGCACACTCGACGAGATGGCAGAGGTGCTTACGCTGGTTCAAACCGGCAAATCACAGAAGGTACCTATTATTCTTTACGGCTCTTCGTTCTGGAACGGCCTTATAGAGTGGTTCAAAGATTCTCTGATTGCCGATGGAACAATTTCCCCTGAAGATATGGATCTGTTCCACATCACAGATGACCCCCAGTTTGTCATCGACACCATCTTCGATTTTTACGAAGGTGTGGATCTTGATGAGATAATTGCTAAATCGCAGCTACAGATGGATCTGTAATAACACAAGCGTTTAGTGCGCGTTGGCAAAAAGAAACACCAAATCAGGGTAATCCTGACAGACGCATAGTGCTTGTAAAAAACGAAACTGTAGTACCTTGCGAGGTATTACAGCATGCCCAGCACATACAGTGCAGCTAACATCCAGAGAGCGATAAATACTGTCTCTGCCAAAATTAATACCAATGCTGTATACCCAATGCTGCCTAACATTTTTAATGAGGTTTTGATTCCCAGTGCAACAATACCGATCACTAAAAACCAACGTGATATAACCACCAGTTGTTCAACCAAGGTTGCTGGTAATACATTGAAGCTGTTCAGTAATACGCATGTGCAAAATCCCACAATGAACAAGGGAAATGCAGGCAAGGAACCGCCACTGCTGCGACTTTTAAACAGCAGCATAAAAACCAGGACAACAGGCATCAGCAAAGCGACGCGGAATAATTTAAAAACCGTTGCTGCGTCACCAGCTTCGGCTGAAATAGAATAACCCGCACCAACAACCTGAGCGACGTCATGAATCGTCGCACCCATGAAAATACCTGCTACATCGTGCGTCATGCCCATAGCGCTTGCAAGAATGGGATAGACAATCATGGCAATGGTACTAAACGTCGTTACAGTGACTACTGTAAATAGCGTATCGCGCTCTTTGGTGTCAGATGCAGGTAGTACCGAGGAAATGGCAAGTGCTGCTGAAGCACCACAAATGGAGACAGCCACGCCGGTTAGCACGCCGAATCGAACACGCCGGCCAAGCAAATACGACAAGCCGATTCCTGCCAGGATTGTGGCCACGATACCCAGACCAATAGCGACCACAATACGCGGATCCAATTCTCCCAATTCATTAAATGTTATGCGGAAGCCCAGCAAGGCGATACCCGTTTTCATGATGGTACTGGCCGCAATATCAACACCCGGTACCGTTTTAGGATCTTCTGATAGAAAGTGAAATGAAAGGCCCAACAACAGCGCAAATAACATTTGGGGTGCGGAATAGTGTTCGGATAAAAACTGGGCGGCTGTTGCAATAGTGACGCAAACCAATAGGCCTGGAAAGTTACTTGAGGCGCTGCTCTTTATACTAGCGATGTTAACGTGCATTGATACGGCTCCAAAAGCAGATAGGGTCCGTTAATAAAAGTTTGTCGGAACCACATCGGTTATGTTCGGTTGTATAAAGGTTAGTGTTATCTGCAACACCGGTCGAGACAATAATATTTATGCCTCCAGTAATTTATTTTGCTGCTGTGTATTAATACACGCCTTATTAAACAAGCCTGGCTAACCAGTATTCGAGCCTTGAGCACAAAGTGCTCTTAAGCAATAACTACATTGCGCCTTAGTCGATCTGGGCAACTCACCGTGCTCTGGGGAAAGTGTTCGATGCTGGGCAGGCGTTAAAAATCTGCAGAAATTAGGCATTGCATTGAGTTTGCCATTGAGAACCAGCCATACCAGCTGATCATAAGGGTTGCTGTCTCGGTAGCCATTTGCGGGCACGATTTCTTCGATGGCAACGGCGGCCAAAATCGAAAGCCATCTCGAACTAACTTACCAACTGGACAAGCACACCCGAAATAGCGGAATGAAGGATCTGTCAGTCAATTTATTGGCTATAAAATCAACTTTTCTGACAAAATTCAGACTCTCAAGGGCTCAGGAGTACCAAATAGTGCGACCCAGGCTGGCCTACTGTTTGCGGTAGTTTTACCGCCCGAAGCAGTTTCTTGCAGGAAATGGTCTGCACAAACTTGCAAAGTAGAGATTTTTCACTACGGTAATGTTGGATGAGAAAACTTTAATCCAAGCAGTTTGGTGCAGATGTAACCCTACGTAACCTGCTGAAATCATATGTATATGTTTCATATTTCCTAAATGAAATGGGTAACGATCGCATAACATTGGAGTTAAAGATGAAGAGGTCCATTGCCAATAGCTTATATATACCGCTTGTAATGAACGTCAGGGCATTTCAGACTGCATTCGGGAAGCTTGTAACTGCAGGAGCTGTATTTGCAGTGGTTGTAACGAAAGGAGCTGTAATGAACAAGAAAATTAGTTCGGAAATCAGACATGGGCTAAGTAGCATCTGGCTAAAAACCACGCTGACAACACTCGCGGCATTGGTTTTCTGCGGCACAGCCAGGGCAGAAGTATTAGAACAACGCACCTATGCTGCCGAACTGCAGGAAGTACGTACCGGGTCAATCAACGGTAAGCAGTTTCTCACGATTCACATCGACAACTATGTTGGTCCGGCAGATTGTCATGGCAAAGTACTTAGAGTCGATACTCAAAGTGAATCTGTTCGGGGTCGGCAAGAACAGTTAGAGACGATTGCACTGTCTGCCATGCTCAAGTCGGAAGTTGTTATGATTACAGTGCCGCTAGAATATGGCGAATGTGTTGATGGAATGCCAACACTGACCGATATCTTTCCGCTAGCTGAATCGTTCTACTAGAAAACGATAACTAAAGCCTGAGCAACAGTTACAAGTTAACCAGCCAATCTGGCAAAGGCGGCTTAGTCAACCTACTTGTTGACAGGCTTGTCTCGACCCACTATTTCTCATCAAAATAGCAATATAATCAAAGCCTTGCGAAAGCTCACCTTGCACCGCACCTAATTGCACCTGATCGAAAGCGTGCAGCTGTTTCGGTTACCGCTTAAGTCGCGATTACCAGAGCAATCCCTCCACAGACAAAGCGCATCCCCGTTTCGCGACTTGTAACGCACTTTGCCTTAAGATTTCTCCATTCCAAGCCGAAACATGGGATAATAATCCCAACTACAAACACCCGAAGCTTGTCAGTCTTGCGCTTGCGCAGCCTTTGAACGGCCCGGCTACACTAAAAATCCCATGCACGCCACACTACAAAAAGCCGTAACCAGAATGCTAGCTCCACTCGTCCGGGTGTTGATCAGGCATGGTGTGTCACACGCAGAGTTCACTAGCTGGGCAAAACAGACCTATGTCGAAGAGGCCAACATCCATTTCGGCATCGATGGCAAAAGCCCCACAGTATCTCGACTTGCCATTGTCACAGGCATCAATCGAAAAGAGGTGCGCCGCATTCTTGACCTGCCACCAGATGCAGAACCCACTGCATCGAAGCATAACCGAGCCATTCGCGTTGTGACTGGTTGGTTACAAGACGAAGAATATACAGATCAGCACGGTGAGCCAAAATTATTGAACTATGGCGACGCGAGCAGCAGTTTCAATCAGCTGGTTAAACGCTATGGTGGCGATGTACCCGCGCGAGCTGTGCTGGATGAGCTTCTCCGCGTTGGCACAGTAACGCAAAGCGATAATCAGATAGTATTAGCCAGCAAAGGCTATGTCCCGCATGAAAGTGAAGAGGCCATGCTTGAACTCTTTGCAACCAGCGCCAAGGATTTGTTAACAACGCTTGATCACAATGTCAGCAAAACCGGTCCAGCCCGTCTACAAATGAGTGTTGCGTATGACAATGTGGGCGAAGATGGCTTGCAGGCGTTCCGAAAGCTCAGTTCAAAAAAAGCACTTTCCCTTCTACGCGAATTGGATAAATTTTTAGCAACACACGATCATGGATCCAAACCGCCACCCGAAGGTGAGCATCGATATCGAACCGGACTCGGCATATACCTGATTGAAGAATCAGTTGATGAAGGACAATCTGATGAGAAATAAACTCAGCATGAACACAATACGCGGTTTATTTGCAGCACTCATTAAGCCTGCATTGCGCATCTTCCAGATTGCATTCACCTGCCTGCTCGTATCAGCGTGTGATGGCGGCATATTTGGTACGGGTGGTCCAGAAGATGAGTCGATCTTGATTGCAACAGATTCCAGCGATATAGGTGCTGATTCTTCCCCTGGATTAGAGGCTGTGCCAGATAGCCCTTCAGTACCTAACAGCCCTGTTGATGAAAACGCTATTACAAACGCAGGCAATGAACAGAATATTCCAGAATCTGCCATTGATCCTGCTATGAGCCCCGGCATTGCTGATGTCAGTGACCCTGCTAGTACCGCTGATAGCATTAGCGGTATGGACAGCAATTTTATTAATGACAATGCAACTACCGGCAATGCCGCACCAGCGCTTCGCCTGATTAACACATCATCGCAAACCATTATGGCAGGGGAAAGATTAGATCAATCCAATAGTGAGTTTGACCTTCTTGACATGTCCGTGGTGGATGCTGGCAACACCAGCGAACTCGTGTTTCTTAACGCTGATATTAATGCGCTCTCAGTGATTGGATCGTCGCCGCCGATCGAAATTGGTCGAATACAGCCGTTTACAGCGGTGTCCGGGTCGATCACGAATGTTCTTATCAGAGAGGAATCTGGTTCAGTGTCACTTATACCCATGAGTGTTGAAGTCAACACGACAGACCCAACATTATCAATGTTGCGTGTAGTGCAGGGCAGTGGCTTTAATTCGGCTACTCGCACAGCATCTTTAATGCTGGAATCAGCAGGAATAAACCCAGGCGGTATCGATGCCGAGTTTTCACCCATTAGCTACAATGACCCTGTTTCGTTTTACATTGAGGTACCGGCTGGTGATTACAGTCTGCGTGACCCACTCAACCGATTTAGCGAACAAGACGTGTCGCTCGCAGCAGGAGCTGTTACGACTTTCGTTTTCGCAGATGAACCAGACAACTTTCTTATTCCTGTGGAAGATAGTCAATAGCATTTTTTACAAAAATGTACTCACTTTAGGAAAAAACAGCGAAGAACACATTGACAAGAAACCGTTTAGCGCAAGCCTTCCAATGAGCTAAAAGCAGTATTTGTCTCAGATTTAGCGCAAGAGTGAATAATTTTTACCAGACTATCGAGCCCGTCAGTCAAGGCGGCTGGCCCTGGCTGTAAAATCAGAGGAGACTTTATTTCAAATATCGCACCGCGTTTTATA
>CALHRQ010000005.1 GCA_938038175.1 uncultured Granulosicoccaceae bacterium
AAATGGAAATGCTATCCAGACAAGCTTATGGGTTTAGAAACTTTGAGAATTACAGATTAAGGGTACTGGCCCACTGTGGTTGGGATGGTATTATTAATAGGGTCTGATGAATGCTCATCCCCCGTTAATTGGGTAGAGCCCAATTAGATTAGACAAAAAACACGGAGGGGATTAACCACGCAAAAGAGCGTGGAGCGAGTGAACGGGTTCGAACCGTCGACCTGTACCTTGGCAAGGTACCGCTCTACCAACTGAGCTACACTCGCAAAAACTGACTGACAACAACCCTTACAACAACAATGCTTTAGGCTAAGGGCACAGGTGCCTCACGACACTCGTGGTATAAGACCTAACCGTCTAAAGCCCGATACCCGTAAACACCTGAAGCACAGCGCTGGCTAGTTTAACACTATAAACCGCAAAGGTGTCTTTTTGAACCCACCTTTTTGAACGCATCCAGCTGACGAAAACAAAGTACATTCAGCCGTCGCTGCTTGTTCTAAATTGCAGGATAATTGTGGATTCAATACCCAGAGCTGTCAAGGCGCTAAAGCTCCACTTGCAGTAACTGCTGTTTTGACGTAAAAGACAATAAAGGCGCTAAGTGAAGCTAGTTGATCGGCCGAGCGGTTCGGCACATTGGCCACCTTGATGCTCTGCTTAATGTCCAGGTAGGAACGCGCTGCTTAATAACCTCGCTTAAAGCAATCCCGATGCCTTGCTTTGCACCGGGTTAGTCGATCAGCTCGTCGGCCGAAAGGCCGCCTTCATATATCCAACCATTGACCAGATGGTGAGTGCGGTTGCTGCATACAATGCAACGGTGCCCATTTTATAGATAGGCAAGCCTGCAAAATCGTGCAAATACAGTAACAAGGCCAAGGCGATCATTTGCAGGGCGGTCTTTAACTTACCCAGCCAACCAACAGCAACCTTGCCACGCTGCCCCATCTCAGCCATCCATTCGCGCAATGCACTGATGGTTATTTCTCTTCCAATAATAACGATCGCGGGAATGGTTAACCACGGGCTGTTATCAAACTCGACAATCAGAATAAGGACGCTTGCAACCATGAGCTTATCCGCCACCGGATCGAGGAATGCACCGAAGCGGCTCTCTTGATTCCACCTTCTCGCTAAGTAACCATCAAGCCAATCTGTGATACCGGCAATGATAAATATAAAACAGGACACTGGCCGAGCCCAATCATAGGGCAGATAGAACACAACAATGATGACGGGTAACAGTGCTATCCGCAGCAGCGTGAGTAGCGTGGGCAACTTGGTTGCATTACGCATTGGCATCCTTTATTCCTTTTTAGTCACTGTTGGCGCATTCGCAGGGTGTAACTCATCATAAACGCGGTGTGCAAGCTCGTTACTGATTCCCGGTATGGTCGCGATATCACTTACCCCTGCCTTAGACAGACGTTGTAAACCACCAAAATGTGTCAGTAGTTGTTTACGGCGTTTGGGTCCAAGGCCACGAATATCTTCGAGCATAGAGCGCTGACGTTTTTTTGCACGCTTACCTCGGTGCCCGGTAATGGCAAACCGATGTGCTTCATCACGTATCTGTTGTATTAGCAGCAGCGCAGCTGAATCACTGTTGAGCTGTTTTTCAGTTTGTTGCCTGCACAAAATCAGGGTTTCATCCCCTGGGCGTCTGTCTGGCCCTTTTGAAACGCCGACAACGTCAATAGTGCTTATTTGCAGCTCGCGCATCACATCCAAGGCAACACCAATTTGCCCTTTGCCACCGTCTATAAATAAGATATCTGGAAGCTCACGATTCTCTTTAAGCATGCGAGTGTAACGCCTCGTCAGCGCCTGGCGCATTGCAGCGTAGTCATCTCCAGGCGTAATGTCACTGATGTTGAACTTGCGATACTCCGCTTTGTTTGGACCATCTGCATTAAACACGACACACGATGCAACGGTTTCCTCGCCCATAGTATGGCTAATATCAAAGCACTCCATTCTGCTTGGTGGTTCGTCCATGTTCATTAATTCGCGTACTGCATCGAGCCTTGCCGCCATCCCCGAACGCGATGCCATACGCGCTGCCAATGCAACTTCAGCATTGGTTTGCGACATCTGCTGTAACTTTGCCCGCTCGCCTCTGACCTTATGGCTTATTGTGACATTACTGCCTACCTTGCTACTGAAAAACTCCTGTAACAATTTCGCATCCGGCAATACTTCGGACACAATAATCTCACGCGGGATATCATGCTCAAGGTAAAACTGACTAACAAAGGCATTGAGTATTTCACTGGTCGAGCTCTGCGAAGGTGTTGTGGGATAAAAGGCTTTGTTACCCAGATTAGTGCCGTTTCGAACAAAAAAGACCTGCACACAACTTTGTCCACCAGCTGTTGCTACACCGATATAGTCAGCATCTTCGCGATCGCGCATGGAAACACTGAGGTCACTCACACTTTTAAGACTGGCGATCTGATCGCGCAACTTTCCGGCACGTTCAAATTCCAACGCTTCTGATGCTTCATCCATTTTGCTCACAAGCTCCGCTACCACTTCCTGCGATTTACCTTCTAGCACCTGAATGGATAAAGCAACATCTTCTGAATATTCTTCTGGGCTGATATATCCAACACAGGGTGCAGTACAGCGCTGGATCTGGTGCTGCAAACAGGGCCTTGAACGGTTGCGGAAGTAGCTGTCTTCGCATTGACGAACTCTAAACAATTTTTGCACCAGACTTAATGAGCGCTTTACAGCTCCAGCCCCAGGGTATGGACCAATGTACTTACCTTTGACTCTTCGCGCACCGCGCTGATAGCTGATGCGCGGATATTCATCTCGTGTTGCAATAAAGATATAGGGATAACTCTTATCATCGCGCAGCACGACGTTGTAGCGTGGGCGATGTTCTTTTATCAGGTTGTGTTCGAGTAACAACGCTTCACCAGCGCTGCCTGTTACGGTCGTTTGCACCTGCGCAATATGAGATACAAGTACGCGGGTTTTAGGACTATCGTGATTCTTCAGGAAGTAACTTGAGAGTCGATTTTTTAAATTACTGGCTTTACCAACGTAAATGATATCGTTGTTGGCATTAAACATACGATAAACGCCCGGCCGATTAGTAACCGTTTTTAAAAAGGCTTCTGAATCAAATGCGTTCGGTTCTTCGGGTTTCATACCAGTATGGATTTTTAAAGAATCAACACAAGCATCGGGGTATTGGGGCTAATGCCTAGTAATTTACCAGAGCTGAGCCCCAGGTGAAACCGCCTCCAAAACCTTCGAGCAACAAGGTATCCCCTGCTTTAATCTGATTTGATCGAATTGCCAAATCGAGTGCCAAAGGAATTGACGCTGCTGAGGTATTGCCATGCTTGGCCACGGTATTGATGACTTTTGACATGGGCATTTTCAGCTTTTTCGCAGTTGCAGCCAAAATACGAGTATTGGCCTGATGCGGCACCAGCCAATCAATATCGCTGTATTCCAGCCCATTGGCTTGTAATGTTTCATCCACAATACGGCCCAGTGTTTTGACCGCCATTTTGAACACATCAGAACCGGACATTTCTACAAAAGCCCTGCCTTGCTGCACTGCCGCATAATTGCTGGAAACACCGCTCGGCACATGCAGCAAATTGGCATAATCGCCATCGGCGTGCAAGTGTGTAGAGAGAATGCCGGGCGATGAATCGGCTTTAACAACCACCGCGCCTGCCCCATCACCAAATAAAACGCAGGTGTTGCGATCAGACCAGTCAATGATTCTGGAGAAGGTTTCAGCGCCGATCACCAAAGCACACTTTGATGTATCCGTTTTAATAAATTTGTCAGCCACTGCCAGAGCATATACAAAGCCCGTACAAACAGCCTGAACATCAAAAGCCGGGCAACCATGAATATCAAGCCGGCTTTGCAATAAGCAGGCTGTGCTGGGAAATACCTGGTCGGCTGTGGTAGTTGCAACAATGATTAGATCAATATCGGCAGCAAGCACACCGGCTGCCTGCATTGCCTTGCGCGCTGCGTTTTCTGCCAGATCGACCGTATTTTCGCCATCGGCTGCTATATGACGTTGCTCAATACCCGTTCGCTCACGTATCCAGGTATCGCTGGTGTTGACGGTTTTTTCAAGATCGCTGTTGGTGACGATGTTTTCCGGCAGGTAACCGCCGGTACCAACTATGCGTGAATAAAGTGACAAAGGATCACACCGCGGCAGCCAGTTCTGTTCGGCTTGCAATCATTGCCGGCACATCCTTTGATATTTCAAGCAATGCAATATCAATGGCATTACTGAAAGCAACGGCATCAGCGCTGCCATGACTTTTAATAACCACACCCTTTAGCCCCAGGAGGCTGGCACCGTTATAACGCCTGGGGTCAATGCGGTCACGAAATTGTGTGAGTACGGGTTTAGCAATAAGGCCAATAAGTTTATTGAGCGGGTTGCGCATAAACTCTTGTTTCAGATAATGCGAAACCATACGTGCAACCCCTTCACTGGTTTTTAAAGACACATTACCAACAAAGCCGTCGCATACAACTACATCGATGGCATCTGAAAATATTTCATTGCCCTCTACAAATCCGGCATAGTTAAGCTGACTGTCTTGCAACAAAACAGCTGCTTCCTTAACTTGCAAATTGCCTTTGATATCCTCTGAGCCAATGTTGAGTAAACCCACTCGCGGACGCGGCACGCCATCTATGGCTTCAGCTAGAATGGAACCCATAGCTGCAAATTGATAGAGATGTTCTGCAGTGCAATCGACATTAGCCCCCAAATCCAGCATATGTGTGTGCCCGCCCATGGCAGGAATTGTGGTGCAGATGGCAGGACGATCAATGCCGGGTACGGTTTTGAGTACAAACTTGCTAATGGCCATAAGGGCGCTGGTATTGCCGGCGCTGACACAGGCAGCTGCCCTGCCTTCTTTGACCAGATTGACTGCGATACGCATGGAAGACTGCTTTTTGTTTCTTAGCGCGATGGCCACGCTATCTTCCATTGTGACGACATCTTCGGCAGCGACAATATCGAACCGATCTGCTGGCAAAGGATTATCGACGAGATGCTGATTGATTACTTCGGGTTGCCCAACCAATAGCAGCTTTACATCTGTTCTGTTATTCAGAACTTGGCGGGCAGCTTCCAATACCACTGCTGTGCCTTTGTCACCGCTCATGGCGTCAATGGCCACAATTAGTTGATCACTCATAAGTAATTCACGAACCCGTCAAAAATGTTGGTTGCTGTTGGCGGGCACGTGAATGACTCTCCTGTTATTCGCCCCTCGCGAAGACTGGCTAGTCTTCGTCTTCCTCAACTTCATCAGCAACTTCAACAACCTGCTTACCACGATAGAATCCATCTGCAGTAACGTGATGACGTCTGTGCAGTTCACCAGTTGTGGGATCGGTTGAAAGCGTTGCGCCTTTAATTGCATCGTGCGAGCGACGCATACCTCGGCGAGAAGGAGTCTTTCTACTTTGCTGAACAGCCATGGCTTGGTTCCGGTATTAAATTGTATTAGTTCTGTAAGTCAAGATTTTTTAGTACATCAAACGCTTTACGGCCAGTCGACGTTGCCGATTCATCACCTTCAACTTCGCCAAAGCTCTGTTGTTGCATGACACAGGTGTCCGAATCTGTGTGCCGCGGTACTGTTGGCACATGCAGAATGAGTTCGTCTTCGAACAAATCGACAACGTGTATCTGACCTGTATCATCCAGTACAACAGGATCCAGTGCGTCCGGCATCTCTCGAGCCAAAATTTCATCCTTGGCAAAAGCCAATTCAAACGGTTCATCGAGCTGGTATTTAACCGGTTCGAGGCATCGCTGGCACTGCATCACATAGGTGGCCTTCAGCCTGCCTGCAACCATCGGTGTTTTTTGCCTGATGGAAAATCTCAGTTCTGCTGTCATATTGCCTGTAGCATCAAGCAGAAATTCCTGCAGGCGTTTAAACTGCTGTAACGGCAGAGAGACCCTGTAAAGCGCCGGATCACGAGCCAGCAAGTCCGGGTTAAAGCGGGATGGAGTTGGCTTGACCATAACCCGAGAATGTTACCGAATGTCTACTGAGGGCGCAAGTGTTAGTTCTGGCATCTACATCGCGATATCGCGCCGAATTACTCTCCCGTCTCGGCGTGGACTTCACCATACAAGCACCTGAGTGTGATGAAACCGTATTAAAGGGTGAATCCCCGGCTGCTACTGCGCAAAGGCTGGCACGACTCAAGGCTCACAGCTTACTGTCAGCAAAATCGGCAAAGTCTGCGGATCGGACGGAATCAGTCGAATCAGCGGGCTTACGCCTCATTCTTGGCTCTGACCAGGTTGCCAGCATAGACGGGTCCCACATCGGAAAACCGGGTACACGTCAGAATGCCATTCAGCAGCTACGCGAGGCCCAAGGCAGAACAGTCGAATTCTATACGGCAGTTTGCATCCTTGATGGCGTTTCTGGCCAATATGAACAACGCCTCGATACAACCTGCGCTACCTTGCGTACCTTGGATCAAGCCAGCATCGAACGGTATGTTGATGCTGATGAACCCTTTGATTGTGCGGGCAGTTTCAAAGTTGAACAGCTTGGCATCAGCTTATTCAGCGAGGTTAAAACAAGCGACCCAACAGCATTGACAGGGCTCCCACTGATCGGGGTGTGCGAGTGCCTGCGCGCATTCGGTTATGCATTGCCCTAGGCACTAAAATGGCGGTAAATTGACGAATCTTGGGGGGACCTTGTCCGTAACGAATCAACCCTCGACCAAAAGCCAATAACCGCAGCTGGAAGCCAGCGTTAATAAATCAGAAACAGGACGAGATGAACGCAGGCAAGCGCGTATAGCCCGGCAAATACATCATCGACCATGATCCCCATCCCGCCGTTAAGCCGTTTATCAGCCCAGCCAACCGGCCAGGGTTTGAGCACATCAAACAAACGAAAAAAGGCAAAGCCCAGGAGAAACATCAGCAAAGTACGCGGCACAGCAATCATGGCGATTAAAAAACCCACCCATTCATCAAAAACGATGCCTGAATGGTCGTGCACACCCAAGCTTTCAGAACAGGTATTACACAGCCACACGCCTAAAACGAAGAGCACAAAAACAACTGCGCAATACACCGCAATATTGCGCGGCATAATCAGTACAAGCGGCATAGCCGCTACGGTGCCCACCGTGCCCGGCGCGACAGGCGCAAGGCCAGAGCCTGCACCCAGGGCCAAAAAATTTGCCGGGCTTGCCAACAAGTGATCGCGAGTGAGCTTCAAATTACCCATCGCTGAAATTTAACCTCGGCTTTCGTGGGGTCTAAGCCGCTCAGCCAGTTTGTCGAGCACCCCATTTATGTATTTATGGCCCTGATCGGCACCAAAGCGTTTAGTGATTTCGATGCCTTCATTGATGACCACGCGAAGCGGAATATCGAGACGATTTTGAAGCTCGTACACACAAATGCGCAAAACCGCGCGCTCTATCGGATCCAGATCGGCTATCGGTCTATCCAGTGCATCCTGCATTGCGCCATCCACAGCATCTGGGTCCTTGCTGATTCCGTTATATAGCTCAGTAAAGTAATCAACATCGACACGGCTCATGTCTTGTTCTTTGAGGAATTCGTTACGCACGGCACTGGCATCACTGCCTGAAAATTCCCATTGGTACAGAGCCTGCAAAACGCGCTGGCGCGCATTGCGCTTTAGCTGGTTTCGGCTCACCCCTTTTTTCATTTTACCACCCGATACCGTGCCAGCAGCGCTTGCCGTTGATCTCATTTGTGCGGCAGGATCAGTTGAGCCTTTGACGGACTTATCAGTCGAATCGTCAATTTGAGATTCGTCCGAGGGTTGCTCAACCGGTAGTTGCGGGATTTTTTTCACTCAAATACTTTGCAGGTTATCAATCTTTTACACAATAACATTTCCTGGCTAGCGGAAGTGGTAATGCGGCCAAACGACGGTTTAGCAAAGAACCCATATGCTGCTGCTATACTCCTCAAGGCTCAGAATTTACGTTCGAGCTGATTACCCGTTGGTTAAGGCCCGCAGAGCTGGCACAAAACCCGCTAAACTCCCTATTCTATTGTTACCGAGCATTACAGGATCTTCCATGTCGATTGCCCCGAAATGGTATGGCGTTGTGTCATTGATATTTGCCAGCTGTTTGTTGACGAACCCATTGTTAGCTGACGCACCACGAGTAAAATTAACCACCACTCACGGTGAAATCGTTATCGAGTTGGCTGAAACCAGAGCACCCAACACCGTCAAAAATTTTCTCCAGTATGTTGAGGACGGCTTTTACAACGGCACAATTTTTCATAGAGTTATCGAAGGCTTTATGATTCAGGGTGGTGGGTTCAGTGAAACCTTCAGCCGTAAAGTGACTCGCCCCGCTATTCAAAACGAAGCGAATAATGGCTTGATCAACAAGCAATACACCATTGCTATGGCGAGAACCAATGCTCCACACTCTGCTACTGCACAGTTTTTTATCAACAGTGAAGACAATCGTAACCTCGATCATAGTGGTGCGACTCCGCGCGGGTGGGGCTATGCAGTGTTTGGAAAAGTTGTCGAAGGTAAACAGGTTGTTGACAAAATTTCTCAGGTCGCAACGGGCGCCGGTGGCCCTTTTTCCAGAGACGCGCCACTGCAACCAGTTGTTATTAGCCAGGCAGCCTTGATTGTCCCGCCAGTAGAAGAGTTAGAAGAAGGTGAGGCGGCTGCAGCCGAAGGTAACACGAAGACATCAAACGTTCAGTAGAACACAGTAAACAGGGTTTATACATGCCGGGCTCAAAATGCCCGGCTCCCCCTCTTTAAAAATTATTCCAAAAACAGGATATTACCCAGGGTGATCGAACCGGCTGGTCATCTATTCTGACGTCGTTAGTACACAGCCGTCACACTTTGAATTCATTATTGGCTTTCCATTTCGCTATTGCAAAACCAGCCTGACTGGTACAATGACGCTTTAATAAACAGAGTCCGTCATGAAAGCCACCATCGTAACCAACCACGGCACTATCACTCTTGAACTGGATGAAAGTGCTGCGCCCGGAACCTGCGCCAACTTCAAACGCTATGCGGATGAAGGGCACTACAACAACACCATATTTCATCGTGTCATCCCCTCTTTTATGATTCAGGGTGGCGGCTTTGATGCTGACATGAATCAAAAGCAAACCCATGAGAACATCAAAAACGAAGCCAATAATGGTTTGCAAAACAAAACCGGCTCTATTGCCATGGCGCGCACACCTGACCCGCATTCAGCCAGCTCACAGTTCTTCATCAATCTCAGTGACAATGACTTTTTAAATTTCCAAAATGAATCGCCCGATGGTTGGGGTTATTGTGTATTTGGAAGCACAACAGAGGGTATGGACGTCGTCAATGCCATTGCAGGTGTTACCACCGGCAACCATGGTCCACATGGCGACGTACCGACGGAAACAGTGCTTATCGAATCCATTAGTGTTGAATAAACACAGCACGTAACTTTAAAACTTGAACTATCAGGCTCAAACGCTGTTTATAGCGGACTTACATCTTAAGCCCGCTGAGCCTGAAATTCTGTCATTAGCTCTCGAATTTTTAAAACGCATTGAAGGTGCGCAGCACCTCTATATCCTTGGCGATCTATTTGAATACTGGCTCGGGGACGATGCATCCGACCCTGCTCTAGATCCAATCCATGAATCACTTCGTTCGCTTAGCAGAAGTGGAACAGAGATTCATCTGATGCATGGTAATCGGGATTTTTTAATAGGACATGAATACGCTCGATCTATCAACGCCACCTTACATAGAGAAGACACGCTAGCGCTGCGTCTTGGACAGACAAACTGTGTGCTCCTGCATGGCGATACCCTGTGCACTGATGATCACGGTTATCAACAGTTGCGTGCTTTGGTACGCAATCCTGAATGGCAAAAAACATTTTTGAATAGCAGTATTGAGCAAAGAGTTAATCAAGCTCAGGCTTTGCGTGACAAAAGCCGTGCAGCAGTTGCAGAAAAAAAAGCCGAGATTATGGATGTCAACGCAAACGCGGTGCAGCAATGCTTTGCGAACGAAAATGTTGATTGCATAATTCATGGGCATACACATCGGCCGTATGATCACCGCGATGATAATCAAGAAAATCATGATGAAGACCTTCAACATGGCCCTGGCCCCCAATACAACTCGGCCAAAGCTAGTCGACGACTGGTGCTGGGTGATTGGCACAGCACTCATGCAATGATAGGCCGTTTCGATGGCAGCAGGCTGGTACTTGAACGTTTTATTCGATAAGTAAAATCGCTCATTATCGATAGGTTTTCAGATGGCCAAGTAATAAAGCTATCAAGTATTAAATTTGGTATTTTTTATTGAATTAGTAATTCAGTAATTCAGTAATTCAGTAATCAAACATAAGCTCATACGCTCATACTTCGCGCATCCAAAATCGCTTTAACCCACTCTTCTGGTTTCTCCTGCGGCAGATTATGCCCGGCATTGTCAAACACCCGATACTCATAAGGACCTGTAAATTTCTTTGCATGGTGAATGGTGGATTCATGCACCCCATTGACACTTCCGTCAATTGCGATGGTGGGTACTGATATATCAGGTTGTTTTTCAAGTTCAGTTTCGATTGCTGCGACTGCAGGATCTCCTTTGACCAAACCATATCGATGTCGGTAAGAGTGAATAACAACATCAACAAAGTCAGGATTATCGAATGACACTGCGCTAGCTTCAAAATCAGCATCGCTAAACTGCCAAGTAGGCGACCACATTTGCCAGAGCAAGCGTGCGATTTCGCGTCGATTCACTTGCAAACCATTACGTCCGCGTTCAGAATGAAAATAATACTGATACCAAAAGTTTGCTTCCTCTTTAGCGGTGGCAGGTTCCATTGCATGCGGTATGTTCTGAATATTGTAGGAGTTACCAGTAACAAGCGCAATAACACGCTCTGGCCAAAGAGCAGCCACAATACAAGATGCCCGACCTCCCCAATCGAAGCCTGCCAATACAGCTTTCTCTACAGACATCGCCCCCATAAATTCAAGCAGATCGTTAGCAAGAACAGCTTGTTCGCCTGAGCGTAGAGTGTCGTCCGATAAAAACCGGGTTGGTCCATACCCTCGCAAATAGGGGATAAGAACATGGGCACCAGCGCTGACCAATGGTTGAATACACGCTTGATAATTGTGAACGTCATAAGGAAAGCCATGACACAAAATGCATGGCCAACCACCTTTCTCACCGGCACTATAGTATGCGATGTCGAGCTGAGACGTTGAGACTCGGTTAATCGGGTATTCAGATTCGTTAAACACGCTTCAGCCTCCAAACTTAAAACTTAAAACTTAAAACTTAAAACTTAAAACTTAAAACTTAAAAC
>CALHRQ010000006.1 GCA_938038175.1 uncultured Granulosicoccaceae bacterium
ATTCGGTGTTTTCAAGGTCTTCTTCTTTGACCAAAACACCCTGAAAATTCTCCGGGTTAAAGCGAAAAGTGGTGCAGCCCTTTAGGCCCTGATCAAAGGCCTGCATATAGATATCTTTAAAATTCTCAAACGGAAAGTCTGTTGGGACATTCGCTGTTTTTGATATTGAGGAATCTATCCAGGTTTGTGATGCGGCTTGCACGGCAACATGCTGCTCTGGCGTGATGTCATCAGCTGCAATAAAGTAATCCGGCAGTTTTGCAGATTCTTCTTCGCTAAATGGCATGGCTTCCGGGTTTACCAGAGCGCGATAGGCCAGTAATTCGAACGAATGTACATCCACTTTTTCTTTGGTTTTGCGCCCTTCACGAATAACGTTGCGTGCATAATGATGTGCAAAGCTTGGCTCAATACCATTACTTGCGTTGTTGGCAAGTGACAGTGCAATGGTGCCGGTTGGGGCAATGGAGGTGTGGTGTGTGAAACGTGCACCGACATCTGCCAGATCGTCTACTAGTTTTGCATCAACTGTTGCGATACGCTGCATGTAACGGCTATAGCGTGCATGCAACACGCGCCCAGGTACGGAATCCCCAATTTTAAAGCCGTCCTTTTTCATTTCTGGACGCTTGCGCAACATGTCACCAGTAACAGTGAAATTTTCGTTCATGATGGGTGCTGGGCCTTTTTCTTTGGCTAGCTCTAGTGCAGCGCGCCAGCCAGTGACGGCCAGGTGTTGGGTGACTTCATCAGTGAATTTAACGGAGTCTTCACTACCGTATTTCATACCCATAAGCGTGATGGCTGATCCCAGCCCAAGGTAGCCCATGCCATGACGCCGCTTGCGAATGATCTCTTCTCTTTGTTGCGGTAATGGCAGGCCGTTGATTTCGACCACGTTGTCGAGCATGCGCGTAAAGATGGCCACGGTTGCATTAAAACGTTCCCAGTCAAAGCGGGCGTTCTCGGTGAAAGGTTCGAGTACAAAGCGGGTCAAATTAATGGAACCGAGCAGGCAGGCACCATAGGGCGGTAAGGGTTGCTCGCCACAAGGGTTGGTTGCTCGGATGTTTTCGTCAAACCAGTTGTTGTTCATCTCATTGACTTTATCTATAAGAATAAAGCCAGGCTCTGCAAAGTCGTAAGTTGAGCTCATGATTAAATCCCATAGGCGTCGTGCCGGCAGGGTTTTATAGATGCGGCAGGCAACCAGCCCATCCACATTAACAACAACGTTGGTATGGTCTGGCCAATCGCGCCAAACGACCTGGTCCGGGTTGTCGAGCTGGATCTCACCATCGTCGAGCTCTTTTTGCCGAATGGGGAATCCAAGTTGCCAGGGTTCGTCAGCTTTGACTGCCTGAATGAAATCTTCTGTGATCAGTAATGAGAGGTTGAACTGGCGCAGTCGTCCATCTTCACGTTTGGCTTTGATGAATTCGAGTACATCAGGATGGCGAACATCGAAGGTGCCCATCTGTGCACCACGCCGGCCACCTGCTGATGAAACGGTGAAGCACATTTTGTCGAAGATATCCATAAACGACAGCGGGCCAGAGGTGTACGCACCAGCACCTGATACATAAGCGCCACGTGGGCGAAGAGTCGAGAAGTCGTAGCCGATGCCACAGCCAGCTTTGAGTGTCAGACCCGCTTCATGCACCTTGTGCAGAATATCGTCCATGGAGTCTTGTACCGTACCCGATACCGTACAGTTGATGGTGGAGGTGGCTGGCTTGTGTTCCAGTGCGCCGGCGTTGGAGGTAATTCGGCCGGCCGGCACAGCGCCTTGTTCCAGTGCCCATAGAAATTTGCGGTACCAAAGCTTCTGGTCTTCTTCGCAGGCTTCAACTTCGGACAGCGCGCGGGCCACACGCTTCAGCGTGTCGTTAACGCTGTGATCAACATTTTCGCCGTCCTTGGTTTTTAAACGGTACTTTTTATCCCAAATATCTAATGAGGTTTCCTGCAGTGGCAACTGATTAAGTGGGCTATTGTTTTCGGGTGCAACACTGCTGTCAGTCGCATTGCTTTGATCAGGTGGATTAATTTGCTCAGATGGGTCACTTTGTTCAAGTGCATCATTAACTTGCTTGTTTCGAACTGACTGCAGGTCAACTGTACTCATTAATACTACCGCTCCGTCGTCTATACCGTGTTTGAAAACGTCAGGCATTCTGAAGCAGGCTTCAGAGCACCGTTATTATAATGGATACGCAGAGCAATATTCAAAAAATTGCACTACATCTGGTGTTTATATAGACCAAATTACACTATATGTAGTGCTAAGTATTTGGCGAAAAATTGCTAATAAATGGCAAATAATAAGATGCCTGCCTTGCTTTGCGCACTTTGATGCTGCTCAAAACATCTTGTTTTAAGCCAAGGCTTTCGCATCATTAATGTGAACCAGTGCAAAAAAATGTCAAAGGCAGCGCAGTCTAATCTGCACGTGGTGGTAGGTCAACCATATCAAACACATCATATAGTGGTTAAGTGTTAAAAATTTTGTTTGTTTGCTACTACATATAGTGTCTCGATTTATAAAGTTGAGTAAAACCTGTGGATAACTAGCACATACGCGAGTAATCACTGTGTATAAGTTGTGGGTTTGTGGAAAAAGGCTACTTTTTGTTGCAGGTTAGCCAGGCGCTATTCAGAAGTGCTGCTCTCTTCAAGCTGGACCAGGAGCAACAGCGCGATAGCACATGAAGCCGGGCAGCTACAGCCCGGAAGCTTGCCAACAAACCTGGTCAGTCAGCCCTTGGGGTATAGCGTAATTGACTCTTTTTTCGTGTATTACTTCACAGTTTCAGCGCTATATGGGGTTTGAAAGGTGAGCTAAGTACACTATTTGACCAACTTCGCTGTTCAAGCTGGGTTTCCTTCATTACAGTGCCAACCCATAGACCAACAGGTCATTCAAAAACGAGATCGGGCTAACCCGACAATGGAGCGCAACATGT
Source organism: uncultured Granulosicoccaceae bacterium (assembly GCA_938038175.1). Classification (GTDB taxonomy): domain Bacteria; phylum Pseudomonadota; class Gammaproteobacteria; order Granulosicoccales; family Granulosicoccaceae; genus Granulosicoccus. The sequence continues at coordinate 2,967 of CALHRQ010000006.1, forward strand.
TCAAACCAACAAAAAAGTATTCAGCTACATCGCCAAACCCTAATCGACAGAAGCCAGTTACGATGAAAGTCGTAAAGAACACGCGTTGGATTCATTCGAATGAGCTTAAGATGGGTATGTATGTACGAGAACTTGAGATTCCCTGGGAAGAGACCAACTTTATGTTTCAGGGCTTTGTCATTGATAGCCTGGAACTGCTGCAAGACGTACAGGCAGCTACAGAGTACTGTTGTGTAGAGTCAGAGAAAGTTGCTCGCATCTCAACTACGGGCAATAATCGTTTGTGTGGCGTTTACGGCAGCAGATAAACAAGCTCGTAAAAATACCCTCTGAAAACAATCAAAAGCCCGGTAGTAGTAAGTGCTAACGGGCTTTTTTGTGTTTGAGCGCAAATAATGTAAACAGGGTGCTTAGCGCAAATGGGCTATAGCGTGGGTATGCGTCGGTGTGGGGGTATTAAGGCGCGCGGTGAGTTTCAAGTAGGAGTGTTACCGAGCACCACGTTCTTTATGAATCTTTAGAGCAGTAAGGTTGCCAAGCCTAAAAAAGCCACCAGTCCAATAACATCAGTAACGGTTGTGAGTACTACACCTCCCGCCAGGGCAGGATCAATTCCGATTTTTTTGAGTATAACCGGGATAAGCAGGCCGGCAAATGCCGCGAATAACAGGTTGATCACCAGAGCTACGCCCAGAATAAGGCCGATCTGTGCACTACCAAACCAGAAATAGGTGCAGACACTGACAACCAGCGCCCAACCAAACCCATTAATTAAACCCACCATCACTTCACGAATTAATAAGGTTTTGGTGTTACTGCGGTTAATCTGCCCCAGTGCCTGACCGCGAATAACGAGCGTCAGTGTCTGGCTGCCGGCAATACCGCCCATGCTTGGAACGACGCTCATCAGTACGGCAAGAGTGATTACGCGGTCAAGTGTTGTTTCAAATTGAGCAATAACCCAGGCAGCGAGCAGTGCGGTCAAAAGGTTAATCCCCAGCCAGATTGCCCGCCGACGTGCGCTGGTTAAAACCGGCGAAAACGTATCAACCTCCTGGTTAAGCCCAGCCATACTCATCACCGAACGATCAGCTTCATCGCGTATGACATCGACTACATCATCGATAGTCACACGGCCAATAAGCCGATTGTTGTCATCGATAACGGGTGCAGAAATAAGATCAAGATCTTCGAATGCCTTGGCGACATCATGTTCGGGTGTGAGTACATGCAAGGGCTCAATATCGGTACGCATGACGTCGCTTACCAGCGTATCGCCACTGCTGGTCAGTAATTTTCTTAAGGAGAGTTCTCCCCGGTAACGGCCATAAATATCGACAACCCAGATTCTGTCGGTGTGTCTTGGCATATCGCCGCGTCGTCGCAGATAACGCAGCACCACATCCAGTGTGACATCGCCACGCACTGTCAACGTATCAACGTTCATCAAGCCGCCGGCACTGTCCTCGGGATAAAGTAGAACCTGTTCGAGGCGTAAGCGTTCCTGACGCCCCATCCCAGCCAGTAAATCTGCTGTCAGTTTCTCAGGCAGAGATTGATAGAAGTCGGCAAGATCATCGAGATCGAGTTGCTCTGTAGCAACACGCAGCTCATCAATGTCCATTTCACGAATCAGGCTTTGGCGAACCTCGTCGCCAACCTCCATCAGCACATCACCTTCAATATCCGTATCAACCAGGGCCCAGAGATTGATGCGACGATCAACCGGGACAGATTCAAGCGCATCGGCAATCTCGGCCGGGTGCATTGCGAGCATGATCAGCCGCGCTGATTGCAGCGAGCTTTCATCGATACTCTCAGCGAGCTGCGCCAGCTGTTCCTGGTTTTTGTTATCGATATTGAATGACTCCAGCAAGATTTGGCACCGGAGTTAAAACGCTCCAGGGCTTTAGTCTTTGCTTTAGTGTTTATTGATTCGTTTAAGCAAACGTTGTTGCTCGTCTTTATCAGAGGTTTTTAACAATGCCATGGCCGATTTTTTAATGCCGGCTCGGCGACTACTAATCAGTGATTCCTTAACCTCCAGCAGGGAATTGGGTTGCATGCTGAAATTACTTAAGCCAAGGCCAAGCAACAAGCGTACAAATCGTGAATCTCCCCCCATCTCGCCGCACAGTGTTACCGGGATGTCGGCTTCGGCACCAGCATCAATGGTGTGTTTAATAAGCTGTAGCACGGCTGGATGTAGAGGGTCATATAAGTAGTCAACTTGATCATCAAGCCGATCGATAGCCAGCGAATACTGAATAAGGTCGTTGGTGCCGATGGATAAAAAATCCAGCACTTCAGCAAATTGCGCGGCGGCAATAGCAGCTGCCGGGACTTCTATCATGCCACCTATTGGCATCGCTTCATCAAACTCAATATTCTCTTCACGCATGCCTGTTTTAATCGTTTCGATCATGCTTTTTACTTGCAATACTTCATTAATGCTAGTGAGCATGGGAAGCAGCATGCGCACAGGACCAAAACTGGACGCCCGCAATATGGCTCGGAGTTGAGGTAAAAACACAGTGGGCTCATTCAGGCTTAGCCGGATGCCTCGCAGACCCATGGCCGGGTTCTGACCTAGCGCACTGTCGTTTGCCGTGGAAGCAGAAGTTGATAGTAATTTATCAGAGCCCAAGTCTGCTGTTCTTATGGTAAGCGGCGCACCTTTAAGTGCACGCAGTACTTTTTTGTACACTTTAAAATGTTCTTTTTCTGTTGGTACCGTATCGCGATTTAAAAACAGAAATTCTGTGCGGTACAAACCTACGCCGTTAGCATTAACGCGTTTAACCGCTTTTAGATCTTCTTCAATTTCGATGTTGGCGCTCAGGCTAAGCTCGATGCCATCTTTTGTTATTGCCGGCGTGTCAATCAGCGCGTTGAGCTTACGCTGTTGTTTTTTGAGCGACTTTCTGCGTTTGTCCAAATCGGACAGCATGGTGCTGCTGGGTTCAGCCAACACCATGCCGCTGCTGCCATCGAGCGTAAGGGTCTCGCCATTTTTGACATACTGGCGAATGTTATGTACGCCAACAATGGCTGGAATACCCAGGCTGCGTGCAAGGATGGCGGTGTGGGAAAGCTGGCCACCGGTTTCGGTAATAAACCCGACGACACCATGATGCTGCATTGAGACCGTATCAGCGGGTGTCAAATCTTTTGCCACAACGATTTGCCCCTTCCAGTCTGATGGCTCTTCAACTTTGTCATGTGTAACAAGTTCCTGCAAAACAGCATCGATGACATGATTTACATCATCTATTCGAGTTGCAAGGTATTGGTCGTCCATGCTGTCGAAGACCTTGCCCAAAGCTTCGCGTTGCTGTTGTAAGGCTGCTTCTGCGTTTATCTGTTCGGTCTTGATGATATCGATAGGTGTCTGTGTTAGCAGGCCATCATCAAGCATTAAAATATGGGTTTCGATAAATGCGCTGACATCTTCGGGGGCGTCCACAGGTATGTTATCGCTGGCATCAAGCAGCTTTTTTTTGGTGTTTTTTATTGCGCGCCTTAAGCGTCGGCATTCAGAGGCAATTTGCTTTTTGGTAATCTGGCGTTCGGTGACATCGACCTGATTGCGATGCAATAAATGCACTTCACCTATGCCGATGCCTTTGGATACGCCGATACCGTTAAACATCAGAGCCATTGAAATTTTCCTGTCATCACTTGCAAGAGTTGCCTGTGTATGGGCTATTCGTCTTCGTCAAAATAACGGTTGATCAAGTCAGCAATTGCGTCAATTGCCGCCTTTTCGTCGGGGCCGTCGGCAATGAGGGTGACGCTGGAGCCG
>CALHRQ010000007.1 GCA_938038175.1 uncultured Granulosicoccaceae bacterium
GTGGCATTTACCGCAGGCCGTGCAGCGATAGCGCTGAATGGTTTGCGCATCGTCATAACGGTAGAAACGGCCGTGTTTTACAGAGCATCTGGCTCCGCAGCTGGGACAGACTGGGTTCATCCTTGAACCTTGATGTAATGAATTAGGGCTTAGACTATATCAAAAAAAATGCAACAACAATCAAGTACGCCATGTAGCACCCGGTGTATGAACAACATCATGAATACGCCCATTATCGTACCAAACAAGTGCTGTGCCACTTGCCGATAGAATGCGCTTCATCGAACCTAATGATTCAATAGTGTCAGGGCTAATTGCGATTAAATCCTTTGGCCACTCCGCTGGACACTTTGCTTTTCACTTAGAGCAAGACCTAGCTCATCATGGCAAGTAGCTTGTCAACAGAAGCTTTAGCATCGCCATAAAACATTCGCGTATTCTCTTTAAAGAACAATGGATTTTCTATTCCCGAGTAACCAGTGCCCTGCCCACGCTTGGAGACAAACACTTGCTTTGCCTTCCAGACCTCCAAAACAGGCATACCGGCGATTGGGCTGTGCGGATCTTCCTGTGCCGCCGGATTAACAATATCATTTGAACCGATAACGATAACCACATCTGTTTCAGGGAAATCATCATTGATTTCGTCCATCTCCAACACAATATCGTAAGGTACTTTAGCCTCAGCGAGTAGCACGTTCATATGGCCTGGAAGCCGACCCGCCACTGGATGGATGCCAAAGCGAACCGTTTTACCTGCAGCCCTTAAACGGCGGGTTAGCTCAGATACAGATTGTTGCGCTTGTGCTACCGCCATGCCGTAACCGGGAACGATAATGACTTGCTCTGCGTCTTCCAGAGCAGCCGCTACACCATCGGCATCTATGGCAATTTGCTCACCTTCGATAGCCATAGCTTCACCACTTGGCCCTCCAAAGCCACCGAGTATGACCGCTAGAAACTTTCGATTCATTGCCTTACACATTATGTAAGAAAGAATAGCGCCTGAGGATCCAACTAATGCGCCAGTCACAATCAAGAGATCGTTTCCAAGTAAGAACCCAGTAGCTGCTGCTGCCCAGCCTGAATATGAATTCAACATGGAAACAACCACCGGCATGTCCGCGCCACCGATGGCAAGTACGAGATGCGCCCCAATGATAAAGGCCAGTAAAGTCATCAAATAGAGCGTCCAGCTGCCTGCATGATTCATATACATGAACAACAGTACGACGCACAACAGCACCATTCCAATATTAAGCAGGTGACGCGCTGGCAGTATGAGTGCCTTCCCATCAACTTTTCCAGAAAGCTTTGCGTAAGCGACAATGGATCCTGTAAAAGTAATTGCACCTATAAAGACCCCCAGAAACACTTCCACTTCATGGATGATGCGTTCTGCGTTTTCCGTGAGAACGGGCGGGTTGATATCAGAATTGATACCAATAAATACAGCTGCCAGCCCGACAAAAGAATGCAGCGCGGCAACCAACTCTGGCATGCCCGTCATCTCCACTTTTTTAGCCACGTATGCACCAGCAACAGCGCCAATGACTAACATCACAATTAACACCGGGCCTAATTCCACACCCGGGCCAAATATGGTCGCGTAAACGGCAATAGCCATACCAACAATGCCGTACCAAACACCTCGTTTGGCATTTTCCTGATCGGACAAACCGCCCAGAGACAAAATAAAAAGAATCGCCGAAAAAATATAAGCGGCCGTTTGCATTTCCGAACTTAAATCAATCATTATCTGGCCCCTAGCTCTTCTGGAACATTTGCAGCATGCGTCGTGTCACCATAAACCCACCCACTATATTAATGGTGGCTATGAGAACCGAGATACTGGCAAGCACGGTAACAACGACACTCGAAGAACCTATTTGTAACAAGGCACCTAAAATGATGATGCCGGATATGGCATTGGTAACAGCCATTAAAGGTGTATGTAAAGCGTGAGAGACATTCCAAATAACCTGAAAGCCAACGAATACTGACAACACAAATACAATCAAGTGCTTCATAAAACTTGCCGGTGCATATTGTCCAATAAAAAACATCAACAGCGCACCGATCACTAACAATGCAATCTGATTACCCCCTGCTCTTTTTGCAGCAGCTGCTTCTTCAGCAGCTAGTTCCTCTGGGGTTTTCTCGGGTGCTGCTGGTTTCTTAGCTGCTATTGCCTGCACCTTCGGCGGTGGTGGAGGAAAGGTGACATCACCCTTAAAAGCGACCGTAGCACCACGAATAACGTCATCTTCCATGTCGTGAACAATGACACCATCTTTTTCAGGCGTTAAGTCATGTAGCATGTGCCTTATATTACTGGCATACAGTTCGGAACTTTGTGTAGCCATTCGACTGGGGAAATCGGTATAGCCAATAACGGTGACACCACTTTCTGTCACGATCTTTTCGTCTGGTACAGTTGCATCACAGTTGCCACCGCGTTCGGCGGCCAAATCGACTACCACTGACCCACGCTTCATCACAGCCAGCATATTGTTTAGCCACAGCTTTGGCGCGTCGCGGTTAGGTATTAACGCCGTGGTAATAACGATATCGATCTCAGGCGCTATCTCGAGAAATTTTTCCAGTTGCTTCTCACGAAATTCAGGTGAAGAAGGAGCAGCATAACCACCGGTCTCAGCCCCATCCTGCATGGCTTCCTCGAACTCGAGAAAAACAAACTCAGCTCCCATTGACTCAATTTGCTCGGCCACTTCCGGTCGCACATCAAAAGCATAAACTTGCGCCCCAAGTGAAGTGGCGGTACCGATAGCTGCAAGACCGGCTACGCCCGCGCCAATCACCAGTACTTTTGCAGGTGGGACTTTACCAGCGGCGGTTATCTGGCCAGTAAAAAAGCGTCCAAAGTTATTACTCGCTTCGATTACAGCCCGGTAGCCTGCAATATTGGCCATAGACGACAATGCATCCATTTTTTGCGCACGTGAGATACGTGGCACCATTTCCATGGCAATAACGTTAGCACCAGTTGTTTTAGCTTTGGATAAACCCTCTTCATTTCCACCCGGGTTAAAGAAAGTGATGAGTGTTTTGTTATCTGAAAGCAGGTCTAACTCTGTTATCAGTGGTTGTCGTACCTTGACGATGACATCAGCAGAGCTCCAAAGATCAGCCGCTGACTGAACCACCATAACACCTGCAGAGGTGTAATCTGCATCTGAAAAACCGGCAGCATCTCCTGCACCACTTTCGATCAGGCATTCGTGCCCGAGCTTTTTCAACTGAACAACTGAGGAGGGTGTCATTGCAACCCGGTTTTCCCCAGCGTACATCTCTTTGGGTGTACCGATTTTCATTTTTTTTCCTTTCGAATTAAGTGTTTTTCTCTTCTATGGGAAGCATAAAAGAAAAGTCACAACCTTTTTCCGCCTGGCTTACTTCACCTGCATATAAACGATCATAGCCTCGCCTGTTTAAAAGCGGTGTAATGTTCGACTCCCATGCATCTCGACGTTTTTGCAATTCCTTGTTATCGACCATTAGCTCGATACTCTTGGATTTTACGGATATCTTAATTTTATCACCGTTTTGTACCAATGCCAGCGGTCCACCAACTGCACTCTCCGGAGACACATGCAGTACAATGGTTCCAAATGCAGTGCCGGACATTCGCGCATCAGAGATCCTAACTAAATCTTTTACACCCTTTGCACTGAGTTTTTTTGGGATAGGCAGATAACCGGCCTCCGGCATACACGATGCACTTCTGGGACCGGCATTTTGTAAAACCATAAAATCATCTTCAGTAATATCAAGTTCCGGATCATCAATACGACTAGCAAGGTCTTCAAGCGATGTAAACACGACGGCTCTGCCTTCTTTTTCGAATAGGTTTTTATCGGCAGCGGAGCGTTTCAAAATTGCACCGTTAGGCGCTAAATTACCAAACAAGGCAACCAGCCCACCTTGCGGCTCCAAAGGCTCATTGGCTTTTGCAATAATCCGAATATCAACATATCCAGGATCTACCTCAAGCCGATCGCCGAGTGTCTCACCGGTGACGCTTAAAGTATCCAGATGCAATAGTGGCTTAAGTTCTCGAAGCACAGCCCCCATGCCACCTGCATAGAAAAAATCTTCCATGTAGTCAGAGCCAAGCGGTTTAAGATTAACCAAAACCGGCGTATTATCAGACAGCTCATTCATTCGACGCAAAGAAACGGGTATACCTAATCGACCAGCAATTGCGGTCAGATGAATGACTGCATTAGTTGAGCCACCAAGTGCTAACAAGACTCGCATGGCATTCTCAACTGAATTTTCGGTAATCAACTCACTTGGCCGAATCGGGCTATCGACCATACGAGCGGCAGCTAGCCCGGTGGCTTCCCCAGCACGCATACGGTCGGCGTGCACAGCGGGTATTGCAGCAGTACCCGGTAGAGACATACCGAGAGTTTCGGTGATGCAGGCCATGGTTGACGCCGTACCCATGACAGCACATGTCCCCGCTGTCGTGGCCAAACGCTCCTCAATTACCCGTATTTCTTGATCGGACACTTTACCGGCGCGGTAGTTTCCCCAAAAGCGTCTGCAATCTGTACAGGCACCAAGGCGTTCTCCCTCATGACGTGATGTCATCATGGGGCCAGCCACTAATTGAATGGCAGGCAAGTCGCTGGATGCTGCACCCATGAGTTGTGCAGGAACTGTTTTGTCACACCCACCCATTAGCACCACGGCATCCATCGGTTGAGCCCGGATCATCTCCTCAATATCCATTGACATCAAATTGCGGAATTTGAGGCTGGTTGGGTTAAGAAATACCTCACCAAGAGAGATGGTTGGAAATTCTATAGGTAAACCACCACCCAATAGCACGCCACGCTTGACTGATTCCAATAACTCTGGGAAATGGCGATGACAGTTATTGAATCCAGAAAAGCTATTCGCTATACCCACAATAGGTTTTTTCAAAACCTCGCGCGAATACCCCATTGACGCAGCAAATGAATTGCGTAAATAGATCGAGAAATCACTATCACCGTAATTAGTCAGACCACGCGCAAGACCGTGTTTGTGCTCGTGCTGGTTTTTTTCCGTCATAGCTTTATGCTCTGCGAATCTTTTACTATTTACATAATCGATTTCAGTATGGTAGAAGTGATACCGTCAATTGCTCTCCGTGTCCAAGAGTGATGGAGAACGTCGACGTTTCAATTGCAACAGTAAGATTGGCAGCATTAGCACAATTCCTATTGCCATGGTCAACAAGCCTGGTGCAATAAACAGAAAAGATACAAGTGCAACCCACCATCTTTCAAGCGTATTTAGAGTAGCCAAAAAGTAACCTGAAAAAGCAACACCAAGGCTAGCGATACCCAACATGGCACCAAGCAAGGTCACAGTAAATGCCCACCAGGTGAATCCATCGGCAACTAACAAGAGCGCCGGTGAATATACAAATACAAACGGCACGAGCGCTTTTGCTATTCCCAGCCTAAAAGCGGTGTTACCGGTTTTAAACGGATTGGATCCAGCAATACCAGCGGCAGCATAAGCGGCCAATGCAACTGGCGGAGTGATATCAGCCAATACGCCATAGTAGAAAACAAAAAAGTGAGCAACCAGTGGCTCAACTTGCAGCTGCGCTAATGCCGGAGCTGCTACAGCGACAAGAATAATATAAGTGGCCGTTGTCGGTATCCCTGCTCCCATGATAATGCAGGCTATCGCGATAAGGATAAGGGATGTAAACAATGCCCATTGCGATACCGCGAAGTAATTCAGCACAGGTAATGAGCTAAGCATCGTACCAATGTCTGTTGCTGTTTGAACAACAACAAACCCCAGGCGGAAACCAACACCCGTTAATGTTACAACACCGACAACCACACCCACAGTTGCTGCAGCAGCGCCTACAGCCAATGTGTTTTTGGCACCGGCGGCCAATGAATCCCAAAGATCTTTAAGACTTAAACGGTTTGTTGGATTCAAAAAACCGACAACAACACAGGCAATGATTCCATAAACTGCCGCAAAATCGGGTGTCTTGCCAGAAAGTATCAGGTACACAAGAATGATAAGCGGTATCAGGCTTAGCCAATGATCCTTAAGAACAACACCCATTTTAGGCAGCTCTTCTGCACGTAAACCACGAAGCCCAAGCTTTTTAGCTTCAAGATGCACCATGATCAAAATACCAAAGTAATGTAATAGTGCAGGAAACAACGCAGCAGCGAGTACATCTCTTAACGGAATTTCCAGATACTCGACCATGATGAAGGCAGCCGCACCCATTATTGGTGGTGTGATCTGACCACCAGTAGAGGCCGTTGCCTCGACAGCGCCAGAAAAGTGTGGGGGATAACCTACCTTTTTCATCGCAGGAATGGTGAGAGCGCCGGTCGTCACCGTGTTAGCAATTGATGAGCCCGAAATGGTGCCCATAAAAGCAGAAGAAAATATCGCAACCTTTGCAGGACCACCGGAGTAACGACCGGCAATAACCATGGCAAAATCAATAAACAATTGCCCGAGTCCGATACGCGTTGCAAGCACACCAAACAAAATAAACAGAAATACATATTGCGCCATGACTCCAATCGCTATGCCATAGATACCTTGGTTGGTCATATAGAGGTGGTTAATGATACCGAGCCAGGATGAGCCGCCGTGCTTAAGAGCACCGGGCATGTAAGGACCAAAATACGCAAACGCAATAAAAATCATTCCAATAATGGGCAGCGTCGGCCCGACACTTCTGCGGGTTGCCTCAAGTGTTAGTAGTAGTAAAGCGGTACCCATAAAAATATCAATTGGTGATGGGTTACCGACTCTCTGCGCCAAAGCCTCTGGTGGCAGCAACGGTAAATACATGGCAGCGGCGACAGCTAAAAAGGCAAATAGCAAATCAATTAACGGTACGCCTTCGAAGCGATACCAGGCACTTGGCGCTATGCTGGAACTGCTTTTACGAAAACCAAATAGTAAATAAACAAGGCCAAGAACAAACGATATATGAATACCACGATGTAATATTTCACGAATCAAGCCAAAGCCAGATGCATAAAAATGATAAACAGACATGGCGACCAGAGCAGCCGCAATAACAAAACCCAGGTTTTTCCCGGTCGATCTAAAAGCTGTTTCCGGGTCAAATTTGCGTTCAATCTCAGCCAGCTGTTCAGGGGTAAGTTCAGGTGTGGTATCGCTACTCATAGCCAAATCGCCAAGTCCAAAAATAACGCCTAGGTTAAAAAAACATCAAGTTCAAAATCGTCAGGCTTAAAAAAACTAAACCAAAAAAAGCCAATTTTAGAATTAAAACAGAAAAGCCCCGGATACGTACGTACCCGAGGCTTTTCTCAATACGTTAAAACGTTCTGATTTACTTGATCAAGCCAACTTCTTTGTAGAAACGCTCTGCACCTGCATGCAAAGGTACACCAACACCTGCTAATGCACTATCTGGCGTAATCGTTTTTCCCTTTGCGTGACCAACATCAAGCAATTTACGAGATTCGTCATTCCACAAAGCTTTAGTGATGTTGTAGATGAGTTCTTCGTCTTCATTGGCAGAAGTGAACCACTGCGCACCAACAGAAACTGTGTCAACACCAGCCACGCCCTCATACGCACCATCAGGAATTGCAGACGATGCAAAGAAACCGTACTTATCTGTTAAAGCTTTTGCACCGTCACCATCAATTGGTACTAATTTTATTTTCGCTGCTGAGGATAATTCAACCAAAGCACCTGTTGGGTATCCGGTTACAACAAAAAACGCGTCTATTTTTCCGTTACGCAATGCCTCTGATGCTGCATTACCCTTGAGCGCTTCGGCGGTTAGATCATTTGCAGAAAGACCGTTGGCTTCAAGAATTAACAATGCATCGACATAGGTGCCTGAACCTGGCTCATCAAGTGACACACGCTTGCCGGCTAAATCAGCTACTGAATCAATGCCGCTGTCGGCCAAAGCAACCAGATGAATGTGCTCTTCGAAAAGTGCAGCAATAGTGCGTAAGTCTTTGGCAGGTTCTTTACCTTCCATTGTGCCAGTGCCAGTGTATGCCCAGTAAGCAACATCTGATTGCGCGAACCCAGAGTTACGCAAGCCCGAGATGATCGCGTTTACATTATCAACAGAACCACGCGATGAAACGGCAGAAGCGATAAGGCTGTCTACACCGCAGGAGCCGCCTTCGCCGCACTCGCGTGAGCCAGGTGGTTTTGAGATTGCGTTTGCGATAACGCCACCCACTGGGTAGTAGGTGTAAGCTGTACCACCAGTTCCGATGGTGAAGAATTTAAGATCCTGGGCCATGGCAGTACCTGCCAAGCCGATTGCCAGCACCGCACTCATCGCGGCTAGTTTGATAGTTCTAATCATTACCTGCTCCGGTTGTGGAAGCCTTGCAGTTCTTCCGAGTGCAAAGCCATAAATTCCATGATTGGTCTTGAATTTTTGATTCTAACTGAATATCCACCGTTAGCACAGGCTAAAATCAGCGCTTTCTCGCACACGTAAGTACTTATTTGTGCCAAAACGGTTTGAACACAGTAATCTACCTGCTTTAGACTTACTGTTTGAGCCTGATATTTAATCCCCTATCGGGAATTTTGCCTCAACGAATCTATGACCTAATCCCAGTCGAATATTCAATTCCGAACAAATCTCATTGATCAGTAGTATCGCTACAAAAGATACCTTGTCCCACAGTTAGCGCAAACTATAGTTTATTGGTGCACTCATCGTCATCGTTTGCCTCTGCAGGGATTCTGGCATTGCAGGCATCGGCGACGCTCTGTTCAGTAGATCCAATGCAGCATTATCCAGCTGCACATTCCCACTACTTTTTTGAACGCTTGAGTTCAGTAGAACACCTGTATTACTAATAGTAAACACAACCGTGACAGTCCCCTGAATTTTTCTTCGCTTTAATCTTCTAGGGTATGTCTTATGTTTTCCCAACCAGGCTTGCACAACTTGCTGATAGCTTTTTTGCGCAATCAGAGAACCACCTGAGTTCACGGCTTCCTGTGTTTGGCTTTGTGCTTCACTACTTGAAGATGAACTAGACGCCTCTACTTCTGAGCCACTGGATTCCAGAGAAACTTCTTTTTTATCTGATTCTGGCTCTGGCTCTGGCTCTGGTTCTGGTTCTGGTTCTGGTTCTGGTTCTGGCTCTGGCTCTGGTTCTGGTTCTGGCTCTGGCTCTGGTTCTGGTTCTGGTTCTGGTTCTGGTTCTGGTTCTGGTTCTGGCTCTGGCTCTGGTTCTG
>CALHRQ010000008.1 GCA_938038175.1 uncultured Granulosicoccaceae bacterium
GCTGGAAGAAAGTCAGTTTTTTGTTCTTCTGTGCCGAAGCGCAATATTGGCATACATCCGACTGAATTGTGTACGCTCATGATCGTGGAGCAGGCGCCATCGCCAGCAGCGATTTCTTCCAGGGCTATGGCATAGCTGAGGTTGTCGGCATTAACACCGCCATATTCTTCGGGCACTAACATACCCAGAAAGCCGAGCTCACCCATCTGTTTTATAGCATCAGCCGGGAACTGGCTTTTTGCATCATTTTCTGCAGCCTGCGGTGCTAATACATTGTTGGCAAAGTCCCTTGCAGTGTCGCGTATCAGGGTTTGTTCTTCACTCAATTGCAACATATGCTTTGTCTCCTTAATACGACTTCAGTATCACAAACCTAGCCTTGCTCGTACAATTTTGTACCGCAGTTCCAATAACAGGACTATTGCGACAATCTTCAGGTCAGATGTCTTTAGTGAATGAGCTCAATGGCAACCGCGGTTGCCTCCCCACCACCAATACATAAAGCGGCAACGCCACTTTTTAATTGATTGCGTTGTAAGGCATTGATCAAAGTAACGAGAATGCGAGCACCGGAAGCGCCAACGGGATGACCTAAAGCGCAAGCACCACCGTAGACGTTAACCTTGTCATGCGGGATACCCAGCTCGTGCATGGCCGCCATGGTGACAACGGCGAAGGCTTCGTTAATTTCAAACAGGTCAAAATCATTGGTGCTTTTGTCAAGCTTTTTCATCAATGCTTCAATGGCGTGCACTGGCGCTGTTGTAAACCAGGCGGGTTCGTGTGCATAGCTACTGTGTGCGAGAATTTTAGCTAAAGGTGTTAAGCCGCGTTTTTCTGCTTCACTTTGCCGCATCATCACTAGTGCTGCCGCGCCATCAGATATTGAGCTGGCATTGGCCGCTGTTATCGTGCCATCTTTGGCAAAAGCAGGGCGCAATGTCGGAATTTTGTTGGTGTCTGCTTTGGGTGGTTGCTCATCGTGTTCGACCACGGATTCGCCGCGTCGGTGTTTTACCGTAACCGGTGTAATTTCTGATTGGAATGTTCCGTCTTCTGTAGCCTTTTTTGCCCGTGTAACCGATTCGATAGCAAACGCATCTTGTGCATCACGTGTAAGTTGATAATGGGTAGCGGTTTGTTCTGCAAAGCTTCCCATCAATTTACCTGGTTCGTATGCGTCTTCAAGACCATCCAGAAACATATGATCTTTAACTTCGCCATGACCCATCCTTAAGCCATCTCGCACTTTGGGTAAGATATAAGGTGTGTTGGTCATGCTCTCCAAACCGCCGGCGACAACAACGTCTGCACTGTCGGCTTTAAGCGCATCATTGGCAAGCATAATGGCTTTCATGCCAGAGCCGCACATTTTATTGACCGTGGTGCAGCCAGCGCCAAGTTTGATACCAGCACCTAGTGAAGCTTGTCGTGCAGGTGCTTGTCCCATGCCGGCAGGTAGTACACAGCCCATGAGTACTTCATCAACTTGATCTGGTTCGACACCTGCTCGATTCAGTGCCGCTTTGATGCTGGCACTGCCCAGAGCTGGAGCACTGATATCAGACAGGCTGCCCTGAAAACTGCCCATGGGTGTGCGAGCAGCGCCGACAATAACGATGGGGTCTGTTGCGTGGGATGAGCTCATATTTAAAGTGACCTGTATATTTAGTGACGTGTGTCTGTGTCAATACCGCTGCATAGTGGAACCGACCGATAATGCGCGTTTGGCAAAGGCCGCGTCGCAGCTGTAATTGAAGTGTTAGTCCTGATTGCTTCTATGTAACTTCGGCTTTTGGAGTATTTCGAGCTGCTGTTCACAGCGGATTTGTATCTCGTCAAACTCTGAGAGCGCGAGTTCAATATCCTCGCGTTGTACTAGCAGGGCATCTCTGCTTTCAGATATTTTTGAGAGCATCAGCTCCAATTGTTGAACTTCACCCCCTGGCTGATCATAAAGCTGAAGAATTTCGTGAATTTCATCAAGTGGCCAGCCAAGGCGCTTGCCGCGCAGCACAAGCTTGAGACGGATTCGGTCGCTACCTGAATAGATACGGGTGTTACCGCGCCGCGCAGGTTTTAGAAGTTGTTTATCCTCATAGAAACGGATAGTCCTTGTTGTGATATCAAATTCCTGTGCCAGCTCGGTGATGCTGTAGAGTTTGTCGTCTGTTCTCATGTTTTCATGGTAAATTGACGTTATCGTAAAGGTCAAGCAATATGTGTGCTCAAGCAATTTGTGCTTATATCAGAAGGTGCGTCCATGTCTTCATCAGCTAAAAGTGTTGCAACAGAACTGAACCCTCAGCGTTTGAGGTTTGTTACCGCCGCTAGTCTTTTTGACGGGCATGATGCATCGATCAACATCATGCGACGTATTCTTCAGGCAGGTGGTGTTGAAGTCATTCATCTGGGACACAATCGCTCTGTGGCCGAGATTGTTGCAGCTGCAATTCAGGAAGATGTTCACGGCATTGCGATCAGTTCATACCAAGGCGGTCATGTTGAATATTTCAAGTATATGATCGATAGTTTGCGTGAGCGGGGTGCGGAAAATATTCGGGTTTTTGGCGGCGGCGGCGGCGTCATTATTCCAGCTGAAATTGCTGAATTGCATGAGTATGGTGTAGCGCGAATTTACTCACCGCAAGATGGTCAGTCAATGGGCCTCAAAGGCATGATTGAGCACATGATAGATACGGCCTCTGCGGCGTGGTCAACTGAGGCTGCAACTGGCAACATCGAATTATTGACTGCAACACATAAAGCGTTTGATGCCAGCCGTCATCGTTCACTGGCGCAAATGTTATCTCGCATAGAAAACGGCGATGTCTCTGCAAGTGAAGAGCAACGTTTGTTGCAGACGTCCGTAGCACTTGAAAACAAAGCGCCAGTGTTAGGAATAACAGGGACGGGTGGCGCGGGTAAATCATCTGTTACAGACGAGCTGATCAGGCGTTTGCGTATAGATCAAAAAGATGCGGTGTCGGTAGCCTTACTTGCGATTGATCCATCACGTAAGCGCAGTGGTGGTGCATTGCTTGGCGATCGTATCAGAATGAATGCGATTGAACATGAGCGTATTTTTATGCGCTCTCTTGCAACACGTGATGCAGTTGGGGAGGTGCCAGAGTCTTTGCCGCAAATGATTGCTGCCTGTCGGCTGGCGGGTGTTGATCTGATCATTATTGAAACACCCGGTATCGGTCAGGGTGATGCGGGTATAGTACCTGTGTGCGATGTGTCGCTTTATGTCATGACACCTGAATTTGGTGCTGCCAGTCAGTTAGAAAAGATTGACATGCTCGATTTTGCAGATGTTGTTGCTATCAATAAATTTGAACGTAAGGGTGGTGAGGATGCGCTGCGAGATGTCCGTAAGCAAGTGCAGCGCAACCGCGAGGCCTTTGGCGATCCTGTTGACAGCATGCCGGTGTTTGGAACCATTGCAGCGCTATTCAATGATGATGGTGTAACGGCCCTTTATCACGCCGTTCTAAAACAACTGATCGAAAAAGGATTGCACACACAGCCGAGCCGCTTGCCTGGTGTGAAAATTACTGCAAGCTCGCGTTCCACCAGTATTATTCCTTCCAGACGGCAACGTTATCTGGCAGAAATCGCTGACGCGATCCGCGCGTATCATCAACAGTCGGAACAACAGGCTGCCGTTGCAAGAGAAATGCAGCAGCTCAATGCATGCATTGCTATGCTCGATACCTCTACTGGCACTCAAGCAGGCAGTGCAAAAACAGAGCAGACAAACTCAGCCACGGCAAGCCCGGTCACATCTGACTTTGGTGCGACGACAAACACGGCACAAGATAGCCTTGCAGCGTTGGTCGAAGACAGAGCCAAAGCACTCAGCGCAGAATCGCATGACTTACTCGAAGCCTGGCCTAAAACGGTTGAGGCCTATTCCAGAGAATCACTGCAAACTGGTTCTGGTGATAAAGCCGTCAGTATTCCTTTGGAAATCGAATCGTTGAGTGGAACGAAAATCCGCCGCGTACAACTACCCCAAATGTCAGATCATGGCGATTTACTGCGCTGGCTTATGCGGGAAAACCTGCCTGGTTTTTTCCCGTTTACAGCCGGGGTGTTTCCTTTCAAGCGGCAGGCAGAAGATCCGACCAGAATGTTCGCTGGTGAAGGTGATCCATTTCGCACTAACCGACGTTTTAAAAAACTCTCTGAGCACTCAGCTGCCAAGCGCCTGTCTACAGCGTTCGATTCAGTGACGCTGTACGGGAACGATCCTGCTACGCGGCCAGACATATACGGCAAGGTGGGTAATTCTGGTGTATCCATAGCGACTGTCGAAGACATGCAGGAGCTTTATGACGGGTTTGACTTGTGTGATCCGACAACATCCGTATCCATGACCATTAATGGTCCTGCTCCGACAATCCTTGCATTCTTTTTAATAACAGCTGTACGTCAGCAAACAGCAGCGTTTGTTGCACGAGAAGGCCGGGACCCATCAGAAGATGAGCTTGTTGAGATTCGCGCGGACACTTTTCGACGTGTACGTGGCACAGTGCAGGCTGATATTTTAAAAGAAGACCAGG
>CALHRQ010000009.1 GCA_938038175.1 uncultured Granulosicoccaceae bacterium
CGGATAACATAAACCTACAACAAACTAAAAACTACAACAAACTAAATTTTAACCTGCAGCATCAAAGTCGTATTTGAATGTCGCACGTAAAAAGGTTGTTGTTTCAGGACCGCCGTTGTCGAGCGACTGCGCTTCAAAGTACATCAGTGTGGAAGGACCAATGTTCAGGGTGTACCCCAGTGTGGCAAAGTTACCATCTTCACCATTGTCACCATTGCCCTGAGCATTAAATACGGCGTAGAACTTACCGAAGGTACCGGTTAGCGTTACGTTCGTTACGTCGTCAACACCGCCGGCAAAGTCTTCGTCAGCAACCTGAAAACCAAGCCCGAGGCCTAAACCGCCAAACTTGCCTTTTGCGACACCACCAATCAATGTACCGCCATCACTACCGCCGTTGCCGGCATGAATAGATGCACCCACACCAAGGGTCAAAGGCCCGGCAGCAAAGTTAACACCCAACTCGACTTCATCCAGCGCATCATTGTCGTCATCACCTGGCTCTAATTCTGCTGAGAGCGCATAGGAGATGCCACCTGAAGAACCGCTGTATTTGATTATATTTGTCTCTCGACCACATTCGAATTGCTGGAAACAACTACCCCACCAAGCGATATCGGTGTGGCCCTGAACCATGTCGTAAAATGCCGCATACTGAGCACCAACTTTAACGGAACCAAAACCGCCTTTAAGACCAGCCCAAAGATGACGAGTACGATCGATACCGCCCGAGCGGTTGGAGCCACCAGCGTTTTGGTCGGGGTTTAGACCCAGTTCGATATAACTGAAAGCAGTAAGACCATTTTCAAGATCTTTGCTGCCAGACCACTTCAAGCGTGAACCCAGGTTCTGAAGTCTGAAATCGGATTCAGCAGCATCATTGAGAACCAAACCAACACGAAAACTTGCACTCAGGTGGCTTGTTGTCAATCCACCTTCATGGCCCTCTGCAAACGCAGAAGGTGAAACCAATGCAGCAGTCACTGCAGCTGCCAGTAATTTCTTGTTCATTCCAATCTTCTCCTAGTACTTAATTTTATTGTCTTAATTTCTGCTCGAACGGCCTAACAGTCGCCTTACACCTTGCGAAGTAGACACCCTGTCACAGGACAGAAGATAGGGTATTTAACATTTCGAGGTATATACGAATAAGTATAGTATGTTACACAACTGTAAACCACAAATCATAAGACGCTAAAAAAGACACAAGTTGTCGCATATGCGCCAAGAGTTGTAAAAAAACAACGCAAAAAAAATTTATCGAACAACCCCACGTTCACTTTTTTTTATGAAATCGACAAATCTGCCAACTTCATCGTGCTCTTTACAGAGGGGTTGAAGCGCTTTCAAGGCCTCACTTCGGTCCCCTCTTTGCCGGATAAGCGCCAGATAAGCCCGGTGTAATGCTGCGATAACCTCTTCGCTGAAGTCGCGTCTGCGTAGCCCGTTCTTGTTAATACCTTTTGCCTCTGCATAGTTGCCTACTACCATCATAAATGGTGGTACATCGCGGTTTGCGACTGAATTTAGCCCTACAAATGCATGTTCTCCCACAGTACAAAACTGATGTACGCAGGCAAAGCCTGCCAATATGGCATGGCTACCGACTTCGACATGACCTGCTAAAGAGGCGCCATTGGCGAATACGGTGTGGTCACTGATCTGGCAATCGTGGGCAATATGGATATAGGCCATAAACAGGTTATGGCTGCCTATGCGGGTGATCGCACCACCACCAATCGTGCCGCGATTAATCGTGGCATATTCGCGCACTATGTTGCTGTCTCCAATTTGCAACTTTGTTGTTTCGCCGGCGTATTTCAGATCCTGCGGATCTTCACCGATAGATGAAAATTGAAAAATACGGTTGTTTTTCCCTATTTTGGTCGGCCCTTTTATCACGACATGAGGACCGATCACCGTGCCCTCACCGAGTTCGACATCGGCACCTATGATGCTGTAAGCACCCACCTCACAGTTGTCTGCCACAGAGGCCATAGGGTCGATAATGGCGGTTGGATGAATCAAAGTTCTATCTCGTTTTTAGCGATAACTATTTCACTTTGGCAAACGGTATTGCCATCGACCGTTGCGATCGCATCGTACTTTGAGATACCGCGCCTGATCTTGGTGCGTATCACCTCCAATTGCATTTGGTCACCTGGCACAACCTGTTGTTTAAAACGCGCTTTATCGATACCGACAAGCAAGTACAGGGTTTCTTCACTCGGGTATCCACCGAGGGTCTTGAAGGCATGCATGGCACAACATTGCGCCATGGCTTCAAGAATCAATACACCGGGAAAAATCGGTGCCTGCGGAAAGTGGCCTGTGAATATCGGCTCATTGAACGTAACGTTTTTGATCGCAGTCAGCGATTCGCCTTCTTTAAAGCTAAGCACGCGGTCGATCAATAGGAAAGGATACCGGTGCGGTAAGTACTTCAGTATCTCGCGAATGTCTTCAGATCCGTCCACTAAAGTATTCCTCGTTTTATTTCTGTTGACGTTCCAGGCGACGTACTCGCTTTAATAGCTCATCAAGATGACCCATTGCAGCAAAAGTACGGCGCCAGCGCGTGATGTTCTGTAAAGGCATCCCTGATCCATATCGGCCCGGTTCTGTTATTGATTTTGTTACAAAAGAGGTGGCATTCAAAACAACCGAGTCGGTGATTTTCAGATGACCCACGATATTACAAGCACCACCTATCTGACACTTCGCACCAATCTGTGTACTGCCAGCGACTCCAACACAACCCGCTATTGCCGTATGTTCGCCAATTTTAACGTTATGGGCAATCTGTATCTGATTATCAAGGATAACGCCATCACTGATAACCGTGTCATCCATCGCACCACGATCAATAGTCGTGTTTGCACCGATATGAACATCATTTCCGATACGCACACACCCCGTCTGGTGAATGGGTAACCATCCGGCATCATAGGCAAAACCGAACCCTTCCGACCCAATGACCGCACCACTTTGCACTCGGCATCGTTCGCCAAGTGAGCAGCCGTGATACACCGTTACGCTGGCGAACAGACGGCTGCCCTTACCGATGACGACATTATCACCAATAACACAACGCTCGCCGATGACAACATCATCGCCTATACAAACACCGCTACCTATGACGACAGTGGCCGCTACTGAAGCTGTTTTACTCACCTCAGTGTCAGATCCCACAACAGCCATTAGCTGAACACCGACAGGCGGCTTTAAATCGGGGCTAAGTAGCCATGAGGCACGGGCATAGCTGACATATGGATTGGAGGACACCAGGGCATTACCGGGTGCATCGGCTAACAGTGTCTGTGGCAGTATGATAGCCCCCGCCTGGGATGCTTTAAGCACATCGAGGTAGTCAGCCGAGACAACAAACGTAAGATCGTTGGCACTCGCACTTGCAACCGGTGCCAATGAGTTAACCTCTTTTAGCGCATCACCGTGGAGTTGTAACTCCAGAGCCTGAGCAAGTTCGCCGAGTTTCAACGCTTCACCGCCACAAGCCAGCCCAGCCCGTTAATTTCTCGATTGCAATCGCGCAGTTTCCCGCATCAAATTCTCGAGAATTCGCTCGGTAACATCAATTCGTTCATTGGCAAACAAAACACCATCACTCACGATAAGATCGTAGTCGTTGCGCTTGCCGAAACTGGCGATAGCTTCAAGCACCAGTATCCTTACTTTTTTGAATTCGGTGTTTTTCTGAATATTAAGTTCTTCACGAAAATCCTGCTCCGATCGCTTGATTCTGCGCTCCAGGCTGCGCGTTTCTCGATCAAGGCGAAGCTGATCTGTTTCAGGCAGCTCAAGGCTTGCATCAGAAAGCTTAGCGGTGAGTTCAGCGAGCTCTGAGCGTTGTGCCTCCAGCTCTTCGTGGCGCGGTGCAAACTCCGCTTCCAGGCGCTGCTCTGCCTCAAGTGCCTGTGGCGCTTTTTCGATCAGATAGGGAATATCCACAAAGCCGATTCTTGCCACCACCCCAGTGGTATCCTGCGCCAGCACTGTCTGCGCTGTGGCCGCGTTGAGTAACAAACAAGCCCCAAGCGCAACCTTGGCTGAGCCTCTGAGAGGTCGTAGCAGGCGAACCAGCATGCCTGGCACTAATATGCTGGTCATGAGTTTATTCACTGATTAAACATCCTGTCGCGTTTGTTTGGCATTTTTATCTCGAACTTTAAAAAATAGAACCAATAGTAAACTGGAAACGCTGGCGTTCATCTTCTGGCCTATCGTTATAGGGGTAAGCCAGACTAAATGTCAATGGGCCGACGGGGGATAACCATACAAATGCAACCCCGTAGGATACCCGAAACTCGTCACGGTCAAAATCATCAATATCGTTGTACACGTTACCAAAGTCAGAAAACAGGCTGAATCTGGTTGCGCCTGGTTCCTCAACGTATGGCGGAGGGAAAATGACCTCCACAGTCCCCAGAGTTCGAAAATCACCCCCCGAGGCGTTGCCAACAGAATCTCTGGGCCCAAGGCTACCACTGCGATAACCGCGCAGGGTTCTTACACCACCAGCGAAATACCGCCTGAAAAATGGAATACGCTCAAAATCCCCGTATCCGGCACCGGCATCAACCCGGATAGTGGTGGAAAAGGTATAGCGATCAGTTATGGCTTTATAAAACTCAAGCCCATAACCTGCCCTGTAATAAGTGATGTCACTGCCCGGTACACTAAAATCCAGGCTTAGCCGGTTTACTGCGCCTTTGGTTGCGAAAACCGTTCGATTTCGGGTGTCATAGGTAAAACCTACGTTCAGATTAAACGAATCGAACGTATCACCGTTATCGCGGATGAAGTCATTGATATCATCTGGCGTACTACCGGTAGTACCGATTTCGGTTCGCTCATAAGCGCCACCGACTCGAAAAGTTGAAAATTCACTAAGCGGTACACCAAAGGAGACACTGGCACCGCGTGAGCTACTCAGGAATGTGGACGTGGACTCGCTTTCAGACGTATCCGTTTCTGAAATAAACGCACGTAGTGTTCTACTGATGCCATCGTCAGTGAAATAGGGGTTTCGGAAAGACAAAGACAGCTGACGCGTAACATCCGAGTTGTCAAAAGCAAATTGCATACTTTGGCCAGTACCAAACAGGTTCTCCTGCGAAAACGCAAGATTCACCGTTGCACCCTCGGTACCAAATCCAAGTCCTGCACTGAATGAACCAGACGGCCCTTCAGTGACATTTACCACCAAATCGACCTGATCATCCGTACCAGGTACGCGCGGCGTCGTAATGCTGACCGCCTGCATGAAAGGCAAGCGTTGCAAACGTATACGCGAACGACTCACCAATGCCGGAGAAAAACGGCTACCTTCAAACTGTCTCATCTCACGACGAAAAACTTCGTCGCGAGTTTTATACTGACCTGTGAACAGTATTCGTCTGACATAGACTCGATTACCCTGCTGGACAAGAAAATTAAGTCCAACATCTTTTGTTTCATCGTTGATATCAGGCAACACTTCGACGGTGGCAAATGCAAAGCCTTCCTGTCCAAGTCGATCGGTAATTGCGTTACTGCTGCGTACAATGTCTTTGCGCGCAAACACATCGCCTTCTTTAACCAGTAGTAAACGCTTGAGTTCATCTGCTGAGACATCAACGTCGCCGTTGAGTTTGATATCACGTACCGAGTATCGATCACCTTCGCTAATATTGATCACGATATAAATATCACGCTTGTCCGGTGATATCGACACTTGCGTTGAGACAACTTCAAACCGAATATAACCACGATCCTGATAAAAGGATCGCAAGGTTTCTATATCTGCCGCAAGTTTGACCTGCGAATACTCATCACGGCTACTAAACGGGTTTGGTGTGTACTCCTGCGACTGCAATAGATCGATGAGTTGCTCTTGTGTATAAGCCTCGTTACCAACAATATTAATGTGCTGAATTTTTGCAATAGCACCTTCGACAATATCAATATCAAGTGCAACACGATTGCGCTCAAGCTCCTGTACATCAATATCAATTTCGCTGCCGTAATTACCAGCACTGAAATAGACTCGCCGCAGCTCACGCTCTACTGTCTCAAGAATCGAGCGATTGTAAACACGACCTAGTGCAATATCGGCTTGCCGTAGTGAAGATTCGAGATCAGCAGTTGGAATTTTATCGTTGCCGTCAATGCTGATGCTGCCTATCGATGGTCGTTCTTCCACCTGAATAACCAGTATGTTTGCGCCGCGGCGCTTGATAACGACATCTTCAAACAAACCGGTTTCGTAGAGTGTACGCAAAGCCCTGCCACTGTCTGTTGCGGGATCAAATTCATCCTGGGCACGCACTGGCAGGTTGGCGAGAATGGTACCAAGTTCAATCCTTTCATTACCCTCAACAATGATATCAGCGATGACAAAGCTGTTATTTTGTTGAGCATAAGCAACCGACCCAGCTAAAGCCGACGCTGCCAAAAACAGTAACAAAAAAGCTAACCCGCGATTCATTGCACTAACCGCCAAATATCGTTGTAGAACGCGACAAACATTAATCCACCAAGCAAAACCAGACCAAGTTGCTGTCCCATGATTTGCACACGTTCTGAGACAGGCTTGCGGGTAACAGCTTCAATAGCAAAGTAAAGCAGATGGCCACCATCAAGCATGGGTATGGGTAACAAGTTAAGCACCGCCAGACTGATACTGATCATGGCGATAAAATTGATGTAGTGGTCTACACCAATAGATGCTGACTGGCCAGCAAACTGCGCAATACTGATGGGTCCGCTGATGTTATCCAAAGAGGCCTGTGCAGATATAAGCTTGCCAAGCATCCGCAGCGTTAACAGCGTCATCTCCCAGGTGCGCTCAAACGCTTTTAGAAGCCCTTCCAGTGGCGGGTACTGAACCTTCACGCTGATCTCATCAAGCAACCCGGCTGATTGGGTTTCGGCAACGCCGATGCGGCCTACAGTTTGTCCATTCGCTTCAAACGGTTTTGGAGTGATCGCAACTTCCAGCTGCTCTGTACCACGCTCAATTAACAACAACATTTCAATGCCGGCACTCGGCTGTATCAGCGTAACCAGTTCACGCCATGTGTCGATTCCATTACCATCCACAGCCACAACGCGATCACCCGATTGAATGCCGGATTCATGGGCAGCTCCACCTTCTACCACACGCCCCATGATCGGCTCAATCGTCGGCCACCAGGCACGGATACCCAGGTTCTCAACGAGATCGCCACTTTCTTTCAGCAGTTGCCTGTTCCCAACGCGAAGTTCGCGAATGGCATCAGACCCAGCGGCAGTTTCAACATTGACAATCAGTGGGGTATCGGCATCAAGGCTGCCTTCGAGCAAGGCAATGCGAGCTTCTGTCCAGGACTGGGTACGACTGCCATTGACAGCCACGATACGATCTTCGTTTTGAAAACCACCGAGTGCTGCTGGGGAATCGGGTGTGATGTCTCCAACCACCGGTGCAACGCCACTGATGCCGATCATCATGACAATCCAATAGGCCGCAATCGCCAACAGAAAATTGGCAAGTGGCCCCGCAATCACCACGGCAGTTCTGGCCCACAATGGCTGCTGGTTAAACGCCCGATGCCGCTCGCTCGGCTTAACCGGAGCTTCACGTTCATCCAGCATCTTTACATAGCCACCCAGCGGTATAGCGGCAACAACGTATTCGGTGTCATCCACCTTACCGGTTTTTTTCCACAGCGCTTTGCCAAAGCCCACGGAATATCGCAGCACCTTGATACCCACTTTTCGCGCAACCCAGAAGTGCCCGTACTCGTGAATCGACACGAGTAACCCGAGCGCAACAATAAACGCAAGCACGCTGAATAGGACGTTACTGAACATGGGGCATTGTGTTAGATGACAGGTTTTAAGCTTGTAGTGACTTGAGTCTAGTTTGTGCAGCGATTCTTGCTGACTTATCAGCTTCAATGATAGTGCTCAAATCGCTTGCCGGGGAGATTTTAGAGTTATTTAATGTGTAGTCAACTGTGTCTGCAAGTTGTAAAAAAGAGACAGAGCCGCTCAAAAAAGCATCAACTGCAATTTCATTGGCAGCATTTAATACGGTCGGTGCAGTACCACCTTCTGCTTGCGCATCGAAGGCCATCTTAAGACAGGGAAAACGTTCCAGATCGGGCGCTTCAAATTCCAATGCGGGCATGTTGGTGAAGTCCAGTGGTGCAACACCAGAGACGATGCGTTCAGGCCAGGTTAAGCCATGAGTGATCGAAATGCGCATATCTGGCGGACCTATTTGCGCTATCACAGACCTATCAACAAACTGCACCATCGAATGCACAATACTTTGAGGATGTATAACCACATCAATATCCTGCTGCTCAACACCGAACAAAGTACAGGCCTCGATGAACTCCAAACCCTTATTCATCAGGGTGGCAGAATCGATGGAAATCTTCGGCCCCATTGA
>CALHRQ010000010.1 GCA_938038175.1 uncultured Granulosicoccaceae bacterium
CCAGCAACTGTTTGCTGTCTTTTTCCGCAGCGATCAACGATTGTTCAAGAACCTGAACTCGCTCCGCACTCTTGCTTAGAGATTCATTCTCAGTCTGTTGCTTTAAAGATTTTTCTTCGAGCGCTTTTACTTTTTCTTCTAGAGATCTATTTTTGTTCTCCAACGACTTTGAATTTTCTTGTAAAGTCCTGGTATTTTCTTCCAGCTCTTGTCGGCTCTCTTCTTTAGCTCTCAATGTTGCAAGCTGCGCGTCTTTTTGCTTTAGGTGATTTTCCATAGATGAAACACGATCGGCTCTCTTTCGCAGATCGACTATGTGCCCATCTTTTTCGACTAACGCAGCCTGTAATGAATCTGCATTCATTGCCTTTTCATTAAGCTTTTTCATCTGTGCATCGCTTTCCATAATCGATGCTTCCAGCACAGTTGCCAGTGAGGCGCGTTCTTGCAGTTCAGCAAGCTGTTTGTCGCGTGCATTCAGCGTATCGGTCATTTGATCAAACTTGATGACCTGCGCTTTTAGTTTTTCTATATCGCGCTCTTTTTGCTGAAGGGATGCTTTCAGCGCTTTTTGTGCCTGTACTTCGGTGGACAGTCTGTCGATTGTCACATCAGCTTCGCTTATCTTGTGCTCAAGCTCAGGAATACGCGCAAGCCTTGTATTCAATTCGCTGTTCTCAGCCATCGTTTCTTTGTAACGAATTTCAAACACACGAGCATCATTCAGATTATTGGAAAGCGCAGCAATCTCACGCTCGCGGTCAATCAGTTTACTCTCTATTTCTTTTGCGTTATCAGCCTTTCTCTGCGCAGCATAAAGCTTAGCTTCCACATCTTTTAATGTCGCAGAACGTGATTCAGCCTCGCGTTCAATTTGTAGTTGCTCGCGTTTTCCAGCCTCTACTTCCAGCTTTACGCTGGCTAGATCATTCTCCAGCTTATTTTTTTGTTTACGTATTTCGGTGAGCTCATTTCGAACCTTATGCAACTGCGATGTTGACGACTTAAGATCTGCGGTAAGCGTATCGGCACTTCTCTGATCAACTTTGTATTCCGACAAGCGCTTATCTTTTTCTTGCAATTGGGCTTTCATATGATCGGCGGAGCCCGTTAGCTCTAAGCGCTCATTTCGAAGTGCTGCAACCTCAACTTGCAGAGATTTGCGCTCATTTTCAAACGCGCTGGATTGTTCCATTAACTGGCGTATATTATCTAGCTGAGTTTCATTTTGTTCTCTAAGCTTATTACGCTCATCTTCGAGCACACGTAGCTTCAGCGATGCGTTTTTGGATTGCGCAAGATCTGACTTCAATGAATCAAGCTCGTTGAGCTGCTCAGTCAATGAACGATTCTTTGTTTCTTTCTCTTGCAGCATTTTACTGAAGTGTTCAGTGAGCTGTTTTTCAGTTTGTGTACGTACCGCCAGCAAATGTTCTTCATTACTTTGCCTGGCCGTACCTTGTGTTTCCGACAAGGTCTTTTTAAGTGCTTTTATTTCATTATTACGTTGGGCAAGATCATATTCGAGCGGTTTAACCCGAGCGGCCGTTTTATAAAGCTCGTCAATATCCGCTTGATTCTGCTCTGATGAAACAATCGGTTCGGATGAAATTCCCTGCACTGCAGGAGG
Source organism: uncultured Granulosicoccaceae bacterium (assembly GCA_938038175.1). Lineage (GTDB taxonomy): Bacteria > Pseudomonadota > Gammaproteobacteria > Granulosicoccales > Granulosicoccaceae > Granulosicoccus. The sequence continues at coordinate 1,631 of CALHRQ010000010.1, forward strand.
CAGTACACGCGTAGCACCAGAGGTACGATACTTGGCTTTGGCAGTATGTGATGTAGCACGTGTACGGGTATAGGAATTTCTGACATCCTGCAAAGCGTTCTGCTTTTCAATGACGTTTTCGAGCGTCGCGATTCGGTTTTTGCCTTGCTGAAGGTCAAATTCCAACGGCTTTACCTTGGCGGCAATTTGGTAAAGCTCATCAAGATCGGTATCAGAATATGCCTCATGTGAAGAACCACTATTGGCAGAAAGGTTTTCCAGAGAATTGGTGCTGTCAAGATCCGGAGTTTGGTCAACTTCCAAAGACGCACCTTGGTGTGCAGTATGCTCAGTATAAGCAGCACGACTATCACCGTTATCCAGACTTATATTGCTAATGCCGGAGCCGATTTGCCTAAACTGCGCCTGTCTTCGCAAATCTACGAGCTCGCTTTTACTTTGCTGCGCCTGCGTACGAAGTACCAAAAGCTCACGCCGGCCTCGCCAATAGCGGAACAACCAACCAGCCAATCCACCAAAAAGAAAAGTAAGAAGCAGCTTCAAAAGCATTTTTCACCCCACATAACAGGTTACCGAATGACTTATGAGAATACCTCAACAGACGGGTTAATCATTTAAAGAATGGTAAACAGTTGTTCCTCACGCTACTAAATTACCTTAGAGTTGGTGATGGCTTCAATTAAACGCTCAAAACTGCATTATAAAACAGCATTTTTAGCGAACTGCTAGTTAGCGCTTTTGCGCCATAGCAAACGAAGGTAAATCACGACCAACTCCACTGGCGTATCGCATCAGCAATGATTTTAGGGGACTAAAAGCATTGACCGTATTAAGAGATAAACTGCGGCCTTGCTTTACGATGTCGGGTTGCGGCTGAAACGCTTTGTAGATAGTGTCGAGTGCTGTTATCGCAAGTTGATTTTCGAAGCGGCGGCTTCGTTCATAGCGGCGCAGCAACTGTTGTGAGCCAATATCCCTGTTTTTATCTTTTGTTGAGAGTATAAGATCTGCCAATATCGCAGCATCCATGAGCCCCAGGTTAACGCCCTGTCCTGCCAATGGATGCACTGTATGCGCAGCATCACCGACCAATGCAACGCGCGGTGCTATGTACGACTCAGAGTGTGCTTTGGCTATCGGGAAAGCACTTCTACCAACGACTTTATCAAGCCCTCCAAGGTCCGCTGGAAAGGCACTTTGAACAGCCTGCTTGAAGTCTTCATCCGAAAGCGCCAGCCGCTGTTCGCAGTGTTCTTTAGAGTCATACCATACAAGCGATGCACGCTTGCCGCATAAGGGCAACATGGCTTGAGGTCCAGCGGGTAAGAATCTCTGCCAGGTGATATCCTGCTGCGCTAATTCGGTTTCGACCGAAGCGACCAATGCATGTTGATCGTATGGGGACTTATGTAAAGCAATGCCGGCCATTTTGCGTACAGATGATGCAGCACCGTCCGCACCGACCAGCAATCTTGTTTGCAAGACCTGGCCATCGGAGAGACTTAGCTGTACCGTATCGGCTTGGGTTGAATAGTGTTCTATTCGAGCCGGGCTTATCACACTAACATTAGAGAGTTTTTTGAGCCTATCCAACAGCGCAAGTTGAATGACACGGTTTTCGATGATATGTCCAAGAAAATCCTGGTCTATATCATTGGCATCAAAATCGGTTCTGCCGCCGCCCTCATGATCCCAGGCCGACAAGCGTCGATAGGGGCAGGCCCGGCGCGCCAGCACACCTTGCCAGGCGCCCACATTAACAAGCATGTTTTGTGATGCTATGCTTAAAGCGGATACACGCAAGTCATAGCTCGGATCATCCCCTGGATTAAATGCATCAGGAAAGTGATTTTCGATTACACAGACTGACAAAGGCTTTGTGGTAGTGGCAAACGCAGAATCCGCATTTATGGTGTGTGTGCTTGAAGCGCCATGGTTTACCGGGCTATTCCTTGTAGGGCTACCGGCTGCCAGGGCAGCAGCTAATAACCCACCAACCATACCACCACCGACTATCGCAACATCAGTTGATGTAATTAACTCTCTGCCAACCATCATCCGTTCTCTTGATTTCGTAGGTAGGCCAGAAATTATACTCGGGTGCAACGCTTACGATGCTCTTTCTTCCTCGCATCGAAATAAGAGAAAGTCGTGTGACTTCATCTTGCGATTTACCGCCGACAAGCGCTAGAAATTCATCGAGATCCGATACCGCTTTGCCATCTACATGGGTGACAAATCGGTTACGATACAACCCATCCCAAATAGCAGGAGAGCCTTGTTCCGTGTGGGAGATATAAACACCGTTGTGTTGCACACCTTTTAAATAACCTATCTCAGTATGAGCCTCTTGAAATTGTGCTCCAGCCCAACTGACCAGGCGTTGTGTTCCCAGGCCACTGAGCACAGACGGTTGTAATTCAATTTCATGAATTTCGCCAGCACGCAGTAATTGCAGAACGATCAAATCACTTTGAGATTGCAATTCCACCGCAAATAGATCGGAGACAAGCTCTCCTTCTATAGCCAAAAGAATATCACCCGGCAATAGTTTATCGGCAGCATCAGTATTTGGAACCAGTTGCTCTACATATAAAACCCGACGCAAGTTTGCTGGTAACGACGTAAATCGTGTTAACCATTCTTCATTTAAGCCAAGTTGACGAGCATCAGACAAAGACCGGTAAGCAAGCCGAGCATCCAGCGAATGAAAATCGCTGTTGGATTGATAGAGCCGCAAGGCTTCAAGCACAACCGATGCTGGCATTGCCCATTCATTTTGTCGTATCTCGCGTCCATCTTCATGTGCAAAGCTCATATAGATTGCATGCACATCGCCGTTTTCATCAACAAACGGTCCACCCAAAGAAGGCGGTACTGAAGACACGCCGTACAAGTCAATCGGTGATTGCTGAAAACGTGGTAAACGCGGTGCGTTAAAGCCAACGGTGAGACGGCTAAAGTCATCCACTTCGTGTCGACGGAATGTCCCGTCAGCACGATAACCCACCATAGTTAGCACGTCCGGCAGCTCACCATCAACCAGAGTAAGTGCATCAAACTGAGCATCTTGTAATAACGCCGCATCATATTTAAGTAGTGCAATGTTGTGTCTTGGGTGCAGAAACACCACATTGGCATCCACCACGCGATAGCCAAAGAAGGTAATTTCAACATCCCCCAAACCAATCGGTACCGTGTTGCGATCAACAGCAACAATGCCAGCCTCTTTGTCGATGACTAACCCAACACCCTGAAAATGTCGCGCATAGACGTTATCCACCGAATAAGGAATACTAAAATCAACTCTGACCATGGCAGGTGAAACCCGACTCAAAAGCGGATCCTTAAATGCTGGCACGGACACGATATCATCAGCTACAGGAACAACCTTGCCAGGCATTTCAAGCTTTGAGCAATCCCAAAAGCGCTGATCATCAACTCGACTGCAGATGCGATGATCAAACCACCGATTATCAATTTCGAGCTGTGCTAGCTGCGTTGTGAATTCACGCCCGGGTACAACAAAGCGTGTCAGCATTTTTCGATCACGTGGTGATGCCTGCACAGCTGCGATAAATTGTTCAAGGTTGTTAACGGGCGCTTCGTTTAGTTCTACAATTACGGAGTTTTGAGGAATGCCGGAACGATTTAAAAAATAACCTGGCCGCATAACGACAACGCCGGCTTGCGGCAAGTTCATTGCGCGTGCATGCTGGATTGACATGTCTTGCAATATAGCGTCGCCAAGTTCAAGAAAACGAGTTGGCTCAATTTGGTGCAAGTCTGCAACGCGAACACTGAGTTTTTTAAATTCGCCCAGCCGAATAACAGCAACTGACAGTGTTCGACCAATACTCTTGTCAAGCAACGCTTCAAGATCAATAAAGTTACTGATTAGCTCGCCTTCAATATTGACCAGTATGTCACCTTCCTTAAAAATATCGGCGCCTACTCCACCCGCAATGACCTGTCGCACCATCAACATACCATTGTTGTCTGGGTCGAATTCGCGTGCGCGCTTCTCGGTTTCCTCGTCCAGACCGATCCGTACCAGATCGCGAAACGGTTTATGAGAAAATATCGTTTGGAAACCACC
>CALHRQ010000011.1 GCA_938038175.1 uncultured Granulosicoccaceae bacterium
AACTGGTCAAGGTCAGCCACATTGATTGTTTGTCTGTTTCGAAACAGCACAACCAGGATGGCCAGGCCAATTGCAGCTTCAGCCGCTGCAACGGTGAGAATAAAAAACACAAATATTTGCCCAGCGCCATCACCCAAAAAATGCGAGAAGGCACCGAAATTCATGTTGACTGATAGCAGCATCAGTTCGATCGACATCAGCAGAATAATGACGTTTTTCCGATTAAGAAAAATACCCACAACACTCAAACAAAACAGGATCGTACCGAGCGTCAAGTAATGCGACAGTGAAATCATAATGGTCTCTTCGCCGCCCCTATTGTTTTTCGGAAGGCATCTGAACAACACGTAGCCGGTCAGACTTGGTGACGTTTATTTGTTCAGATGGCGTTTGATATTTAGTGTCCGGGCGCCGGCGCATGGTGAGCGCTATGGCCGCCACGATTGCAACCAGCAAAATCACCGCAGCGACTTCAAACTGAAATAAATATTTGCTGTAGAGCAGTTGCCCCAAAGCTTCGGTATTACTGTAACCCTCGTCTGCACGTGCTGGCGCTGGAAACTGCTCTGATTTAAAGTTTCTGGTAACCAGAATCACCATTTCGATCAGCATAATTGCGCCCACAAGCAATCCAACGGGTAGATAGCTGACAAACCCTTCGCGCAGAGGCTCAACATTGATGTCCAGCATCATGACAACAAACAGAAACAACACCATGACAGCACCAACATAAACCAGCACCAGTGTGATGGCTAAAAACTCCGCTTCGAGCAACATCCAGATACCAGCGCAGGTAAAAAACGTCAGCACCAGAAACATCGCAGCGAATACGGGATTTCGCACAGTGATCACACGCGAGGCGGCAAACACCAGAATCGCGGAGAAAACATAAAAAATGAATATTTCGAAGCTCACGTCTGGCCCCTATCGGTATGCAGCATCAGCAGAGCGATCTGCTGCTATCTGGTCTTCGTATTTATCACCAATGGCAAGTAACTTGTCTTTGGTCATGATTTGCTCACCACGGTTCTCAAAGTGATATTCAAAAATGCGTGTTTCGACGATGGAGTCAACCGGGCAGGCCTCTTCGCAAAAACCGCAAAAAATGCACTTGAATAAATCGATGTCGTAGCGTGTAGTGCGACGCGTATTATCCGGGCGTTGCTCCGACTCTATGGTAATTGCCAGTGCTGGACACACCGCTTCGCATAACTTACAAGCGATGCAGCGCTCTTCACCGTTTGAATAACGCCTGAGTGCATGCAAGCCACGAAATCGCGGCGATTGCGGTGTTTTCTCTTCTGGGTACTGAATAGTAATCCCTTTGGAAACAAAGTATCTGCCAGTAAGACGCATGCCCTTGAGTAATTCCCACAGGGTAAACGTCTTTACATAATCTTTTAGTTGACCAGTCATAGAATTATCTCGCTGAATTTATCTGGCTGATTCCATCTCACTGCATGCATCTCGCTGAATTTTTCAAACTAAGCTCGCACCTGGAACCAGGGACCTATCTCGAAATAGATAGCAAAGCCAATGACCGCGATCCAGACAATGGTTACAGGGATGAAGATTTTCCAGCCAAGGCGCATGATTTGATCGTAGCGATAACGTGGAAACGTGGCACGAAACCAGAGAAACAGAAACAAACAAAAAGCGGTTTTGATCAGAAACCAGTGGATGCCATCACCAAAGCCGTCAATCGGTGATAACCAGCCCCCTAAAAACATCACTGATGTCAGGGCAGCGATCATGATCATGTTGGCGTATTCAGCCAGGAAGAACACCGCAAAGGCCATGCCTGAATAATCAACATGGAAGCCAGCAACGATTTCTGATTCGCCTTCTGCCACATCAAAAGGCGCACGGTTGGTTTCTGCTACACCGGATATAAAATAAACAACAGCCAGTGGCAGTAGTGGAATTAAAAACCAGCTAAAGAAACCACCGCTTTGGGCACGAACAATGTCGCCCAAATTCAAACTGCCAGCCACCATCAATACACCGATTAAGGCGAAGCCCATAGCAATTTCGTAGGCAACTATTTGTGCAGCTGAACGCATAGCGCCTAAAAATGCATACTTGGAGTTGGATGCCCAACCGGCAATGATGACACCATAAACCCCCAAGGATGTCATCGCAAGAATGTACAAAAGGCCTGCATTGACATCAGCCAGCACTAAACCATCTGCAAATGGCATTACCGCCCACGCAGCTAATGCTGGTGCTAATGACAAAATTGGTGCAGTTAAAAACAGAAAGCGAGAAGAATTACTCGGAATGATGACTTCTTTGGTCATCAGTTTGAACATGTCGGCGAACGGTTGCCCAAGGCCTTTCCAACCAACCCGGTTTGGACCTATTCGCACTTGCATTGAACCAATAACTTTTCGTTCAGCCAGTGTCAGATAAGCAACACTGATAATCAGTGGCAGCAGTATCGCGACAATTTTAAGTATGGTCGTGATAAGAAGCAGAATGGTGTCGATCATGATTTGCTCACCTCTACTGCGGCGAACAGTTCACCAAGCGATTGTGTCTGTGGCAGACCCGCTGGCACCCAGACTGAACCCGCAGGTACACCGTCGTCAACCTTTACTGGCAAACTGGCGGAACCTTTAGCCTGCTTTACCGTAACGGTGTCGCCCTCTGCAAGCTCCATGCGGGTAAGTTCTGACTGCGCCATAGAAACAAATGCCTGCTTGCCATCTGCTGATTTTTGCAGTGGCTGTGAACGCCGCACAATCGGGTCTGTTGCGTATATGGGCGTCTCACCACTGCGCAGCATAGCCTCCTTAGATGCCGGGCTGTACTCAACATCGCTCATGCTGGTCATATTGTTGAGCTCAACCGAACCACATTGTTGTTGCAGCTCTTTTGTTATCGCTTCCGGGCTTTCATAAGCAAAGCCATCAAGCTCAAGAGACTCTGCCAGTACACGCAGTATTTTCCAGGCCGGGCGTGAATCACCTGGTGCAGGAACCGCACCTTTGGCGCTTTGCCAGTTTCCGGTGGCGTTAACGTAAGTTCCATATATTTCGGGGAACGTTGCAATCGGCAAAACAACATCAGCATGTTCACGCAGGCTATCTGACATAAAAGAACTTAGGGAGACAACCGAGCCTACAGAAGATAATGTTTCCATTGCAGCGCCAGGATTGGCAGCATCAAATTCAAGTTCCACCCCAAGTAATAACATTGCTTTGCAACCACCTGACAGCATCTCTGCAGCATTGGAACCCGCTTTAGGTGCAGCTTTACCACCAGCGGCGCGGTGAGGAACAACACCTGCCAGCCAGGCACCTGCTGTGTTCGCTCTCTCTGGCAACATCGCCAGTGTGGCATCCGTTGCCCTGGCCAATTGCATGGCAAGATATTGAAGCTGCGAATATGCCGGGTGTTGTACTGCAATATTGCCAAGCATTACAGCACTTCGATCACCGTCTTTAAGGCTCGAAGCTATTCGTTTGTGTTGCTCTGTTGAATCAACATTTGGCGCATTCTTTAAACCGGATAAATCTGCACCGGCAGCTTTTGCAATGCAGAACAACTCACTCACCATGGCATCAGCACGAACCGTGATTTCATCAGCAGTATCGAAGTGCATTGGAAAGTGTTTTAGATTAAGGCAGCTGATTGCCCCACCTTTAAGTGCAGACTTGCGTAAACGCAAAGCGGCAATTGGCTGATCTTTACGGATGTTTGATCCAACCAGTAGAGCAGCGTCAAGTGTTTCAAGATCGGCGAGGTTCATACCCAACCAAGGCATAACCGGCGCAGCATCCTGAGCGCTGAAATCCTGCTGTCCAAGACGATGATCTATATGCGGTGTGCCAAGTGCACGGCCTAACTTTTGAGCAAGGTAGAGCTCTTCTACCGGTAGCGACGCGGAAGCAAGCACACCCAGCAGATCACCAGCGCCTTTGATTGCATCAGATGCGGCCTCAAGCGCCGAACTCCAATCAGTTTCAACGAGCTCTCCGTTTTTACGCACCATTGGTGTGCTAATTCTGTCGCTGCTGGTCAGGCCTTGATAACTAAAACGATCACGATCAGAAATCCAGACTTCATTGACGTCATCGTTATCGCGTGGAATAACGCGATTAACTTTACTGCCATCGAGATGAACAAAAATATTTGAACCAACACTGTCATGTGGTGCAACAGAAGGCTGTTGTTGTAATTCCCAGGAACGTGCTGTGTAACGAGATGGGCGTGCAGTCAGGGCACCAACTGGACAAATATCAATAACGTTGCCAGAGAGTTCGGATACAACAGACTTCTCTATATAGGTGCCGATACGCACATTCTCACCACGGCCAGTTGCGCCAAGCTCGCGTATGCCCGCAATTTCTTCACCGAAACGAACACAACGAGTACAGTGAATACAACGTGTCATTTCTGTTGCGATTAAAGGACCAATGTACTTGTCCATAACAACGCGCTTACCTTCGGTGTACTGCGAAGCACTGCCACCGTAACCCATGGCAACATCCTGCAATTCGCATTCGCCACCCTGATCACATATTGGGCAATCCAGCGGATGGTTAATCAGCAGAAATTCCATCGTGCCCTGCTGTGCTTCACGCGCAAGCTTTGATTTGGTTTTAACAATCATGTCCGGCATGACCGGTGTTGCACAGGCTGGCAGAGGTTTGGGTGCTTTCTCAACTTCAACCAGGCACATGCGGCAGTTAGCCGCAACCGAGAGTTTTTTGTGATAACAGAAACGCGGCACATCAATACCGGCTGCATCTGTGACTTCTATCAGCATCTGACCCTTACGTGCTTTAAGCGGCTGGCCATCAACAGTTATCTGAATTTCGTCGTCGCTCATATCTTTGCGAGTGCCCTAAGCTACAGCACCAAGCTTTTCGCCAACGAGGCTGCGCTTGTGCTCAATGTAGTATTCGAATTCGTGTCGGTAGTGCTTTACAAAACTCTGCACCGGCATTGCCGCAGCATCGCCCAATGCACAGATGGTACGACCAGCAATTTTGCCAGCAACATCTTCAAGCTTTTCGATATCTTCTGGCAAACCTTTGCCTTCGACAATGCGAGTGAGCATGCGATACAACCAACCGGTACCTTCACGACAAGGTGTGCATTGGCCACAACTTTCTGAAAAATAAAAGCGAGAAAGACGGCGAAGTGCCTGCACCATATCAGTGGTTTCGTCCATCACGATAACCGCACCAGAACCTAGCATGGAACCTGCCTTGCCGATAGAGTCGTAATCCATATTGGTTTGCATCATGATTTCAGCTGGTACAACCGGGACTGAAGAACCACCGGGTATAACTGCTTTTAACTTGGCATCACCACGCATACCACCCGCCAACTCCAGCAAGCTTGAAAACGGTGTACCAAGGTTTATTTCAAAATTACCGGGTTTGGCAACATGCCCGGATACAGAAAAACATTTTTGGCCGCCAGCATTTTCAATACCCATATCTGCAAACCATTTAGGACCGTTGCGAATTATCGCAGGGACTGAAGCAACTGATTCGGTGTTATTGATCGTAGTGGGCTTACCGTATAAACCATAGTTTGCAGGAAACGGCGGCTTGAAGCGTGGCTGTCCTTTCTTGCCTTCTAATGACTCAAGCAGAGCGGTTTCTTCACCACATATATAAGCACCGGCACCGAGTGTGCCGATGACATCGATATCAATACCCGAGCCCCTGATGTCTTTTCCTAACCAGCCTTCATCATAGCTACGCTTGAGCGCCGTCATAAAATTCTTGTACACCTCATCCATGAATTCGCCGCGCATATAGTTGTAACCAACGCTAGCACGAATGGCATAGCATCCAATGATCATCCCTTCAACCAGTGCATGTGGATTAAAACGGATCAGGTCACGGTCTTTACACGTGCCTGGCTCTGATTCGTCTGAATTGACCACGAAATAACTTTGCGCTGTTTCTTTGGGCATAAAGCTCCACTTAAGCCCGGTAGGGAAACCAGCCCCACCACGACCGCGCAAACCGGATTCTTTTACGATGCCGACAACATCTTCTGGTGTTAATTTTTCATCGAGAATTTTTTGCCAGGCTTTGAAACCACCGATCTTCAGATAGTTTTCATAAGTCCACGGCTCATCAAATTGCAGTGTTGTATAGCAAACCTGATTCTGTGGAGGAACACTCATGCTCAATCCAGTGCGTCTAGAATCTTGTCGACCTTTTCAGGTGTCAGATTCGTGTGATAAACGTGATCGACTTGCATCATCGGCCCACCAGCGCAGGCAGCGAGACACTCTTCTTCGACCTTCAGATAAATACGACCATCCGGTGTACTTTGGCCAAGCTTGACACCGCATTTTTTCTCAACATGGGAAACGATATCGTCGGAGCCCATCAGCATGCAACTGATGTTGGTGCAGATAGCAACATTGTGGCGACCCACAGGTGCTGTTTCGTACATTGAGTAAAAGCTTGCAACCTCATAAACCGCGATGGGTGCCATGTCGAGCATGCCAGCAACAGCGTCCATTAATTCTGTGGTTAAAAAACCTTTGTTCTGGTGTTGTGCAACATGCAAAGCGGCGAGTACGGCACTTTGTTTTTGGTCATTAGGGAATAAAGCCACCGCTTCTTTTATCTCTTCGATGGAATGTGCATCGAGCACTGACGCAGGATCTGGCAATGTCACATCAGAAGGTAATGTGCTCATAGTGTGTAAACTCCACGAATCTCAACCGGATTGATCATCGATCGATCTCCCCAAATACAATATCTTGAGTACCAATAATGGCAACAACATCAGACAACATGTGCCCTCGCGACATTTCATCAAGAGATGCAAGGTGTGCAAAACCAGGCGCACGTACTTTTAGTCGATAAGGTTTGTTGGCACCATCGGAAACGAGATAACAACCAAATTCACCTTTAGGATGTTCGACCGCAGCGTATGCCTCACCGGCAGGCAGGCAAAAGCCTTCAGTAAAGAGTTTGAAGTGATGAATAAGCGCTTCCATATCACCTTTCATATCGGCACGACGCGGTGGTGCGATTTTATGGTCTTCAGTTAATACCGGACCAGGGTTAGCACGCAGCCATTGGATGCACTGCTGGATGATTTTGTTGGACTGGCGCATTTCTTCGACACGCACCAGATAGCGATCGTAGCTGTCGCCATTTGTACCGACAGGAATATCGAAATCGAGCCGATCGTAGACTTCGTAAGGTTGCTTCTTGCGCAGATCCCATTCGATGCCAGAACCACGAAGCATTGCACCGGTAAACCCAAGCTGCAAAGCCCGTTCTGGTGTAACAACACCAATACCCACAGTTCGCTGCTTCCAAATACGGTTATCGGTTAGCAGTGTTTCGTACTCATCAACACAGGTTGGGAAACGCTTGGTGAAATCCTCAATGAAGTCGAGCATGGAACCGCCTCGTGCCGAATTCATTTTTTCCACGTTTGCTGCACTACGCCATTTAGACGTTTCGTACTGCGGCATCAGATCAGGCAGGTCTCGTGCAACACCGCCTGGGCGGTAGTAAGTGGCATGGAGTCGTGCGCCGGATACTGCTTCGTAACAGTCCATTAAGTCTTCACGCTCGCGGAAGCAGTAAAGAAACATCGACATCGCACCAACATCAAGCCCGTGTGCACCCAGCCACATCAGGTGATTAAGGATACGGGTAATTTCATCGAACATGGTGCGGATGTACTGTGCACGTTCTGGGACTTCAATGCCGAGCAGCTTTTCAATCGCAAGCACATAACCGTGCTCGTTACACATCATGGATACATAGTCGAGCCGATCCATATAACCTATGCTTTGATTGTAGGGTTTGCTTTCGGCGAGTTTTTCTGTGCCACGATGTAACAAGCCCACATGTGGATCAGCACGTTCAACGACTTCGCCATCCATTTCGAGTACAAGCCGAAGCACACCATGCGCGGCAGGATGCTGCGGGCCAAAGTTCAGTGTGTAATTGCGAATCTCTGGCATTAACTTAACTCTCTTTATCGGCGTCGGTGGCTACAGCAGCTTCTTCGCCCGCGTTGTAACGACCATCCTCACGGATAACACGTGGCACAAGCACACGAGGTTCGATCGTAACTGGCTCATACACTACTCTTCGCTTTAGAGGGTCATAACGCATCTCGACATTGCCGATCAATGGGAAATCTTTTCTAAATGGATGACCAGTAAAACCATAGTCGGTAAGTAAACGACGTAAATCGCTATGGCCTTCGTACAGAATACCGTACAAATCGAAAGACTCTCTCTCGTACCATTCGGCTGAAGACCAAATGCGAGTGAGTGAAGGCACAACTGGTAGCTCATCGTTAGGAGCGTTGCAGGACAGCCTTACTCTGACGTTGTTATCCAGTGATAACAGATGTGCAACCGATGTGAATCGCGGGCGGCCAATATCAGGCAGCTCTGCACCAGTGTTAAAGGTTAGCCTGCCCACGGAACCTGAGCTGACAGCGCGACTAAAACTCGCGCCCGACTCGGTTTCGGTGGACCATTCGGCCTCACCATAAGTTGCATAGTCGACACCGCAAATGTCGGTCAGCTGGGCGAATGCACAAGCTGGGTCATCACGTAATGTTGTGGCAACTTCGATTAGATCATCGGCAGCAACCTCCATGGCGACCAAGTCGAGATCTACACGAATTGAATCATTCTGTGGAAACAGGGTTTTTAACTGTTCACACATTTGCTCCTGGCGTGTGCTCATGATGTGTACCTATCGCGCTATCGTGTTGGTGTTTCGGATCTTGTTTTGCAGCTGCATGATCCCGTACAGTAGTGCTTCAGCAGTTGGAGGGCAGCCAGGCACATAGACGTCCACAGGTACTATCCGGTCACAACCACGCACAACCGCATAGGAGTAATGGTAATAGCCGCCGCCATTTGCACACGAGCCCATTGAAATAACCCACTTTGGGTCTGGCATCTGGTCATAAACTTTACGCAGTGCGGGCGCCATTTTGTTTACCAGCGTGCCAGCCACGATCATTACGTCAGATTGCCTTGGGCTGGGTCTGAAGATGACACCAAACCGGTCGAGATCATAGCGAGCAGCACCCGCGTGCATCATTTCAACCGCGCAGCAGGCAAGGCCAAATGTCATTGGCCACATAGACCCGGTACGGGCCCAGTTGATGAGCTTGTCGGCAGAGGTTGTGACAAAACCCTCTTCAAGTACGCCTTCTATTCCCACTCAAGTGCCCCTTTTTTCCACTCGTAAATAAAGCCAATGACCAAAATAAAGAGAAATAAGGCCA
>CALHRQ010000012.1 GCA_938038175.1 uncultured Granulosicoccaceae bacterium
CAGTTAATAAAGACACTGACGCCAAAAAAACTATCGCGGTATTACCACTGCGAGCAACAAACCCTACAAATATTAAAACTGAACACACTGTTCAATCTATTGCAGACTTACTCGCAGAAGATATTCTTGTTGAATTGAGTCGTTTGAAAGGCCTGACGGTTATATCCAGAAATTCAAGCTTTCAGTATCGCGACACTTCAGATCTGGCTACCGTTTATAGAGAGCTTAAATCAGACTTTGTTCTGGATGGAAGCATTGTTCATGAAACTGAGAAACTGACTATTCGCATAGCCCTTAATTCACGCAAAGACTTGTCGGTTGTCTGGGCACAACGGTTTTCCGTGCCTTATTCACCCAACAGCGTGGACGATTACAAATCACACCCTGACATAGATGCTTCTCTGGAACTCGAGCCTGTTAAAACAGCAACAGTGTCAGCAATATGTACTCTGCTGGACCTGATGATACAACCAGCCGTCTCGCGAGGAACGGATAATCAACTGGCTTATAGTCAATTTCTGAAAGGGCGCGAGCTGGACCGACAAGACAATGAGACCAGCAATAACGAAGCACGACAGCAACTATTGGCAGCAATAGAAGCAGACCCACTATTTTCTTCCGCGCATTCGTACTTGAGCCGCAACCTTGCCGTATGTTTTATTAACCGCTGGACGGGATGGCATGACGATCAACTAAAAGAAGCTCTTGGATATGCGGATCGTGCCATTGAGTTAGATATTGAAAATCCACATGCGCATTTTGCACGCGCCGCATCAATACTTTGGTTGCGCGAACATCAGGCAGCCCTTGAATCTGCGAATGAAGCAATACGCCTTGACCCAAGCTTTGCGGAAGCTCATGCGGTGAAGGGTATGACGCATCTATACAGTGGAGATTACTTTCTTGCCGTAGCACCGCTATTAAACGCGATGCGCATTGATCCCTACTTTCGCGATGCTTATCAACATGTTCTTGCGCAGGCGTATTTTCACCTGAACGATTTCCCAGCAGCTAAGGAGTTGTTGGAGCAAAGACTATTGCGAAAACCGGACAGCGATACCAGCCGCGTTCTACTGGCATCCGCTTTGGGGTTTATGGGTCAACAGGAGGATAGTCAATCCCAATGGAAAGAGGCGCTCAATATTAATCCGCACTACTCGATCACCCACAAACAATCTATCCTGCCTTATAAGCATTCAACGATGTTCGACCAGATTATACGAGGGTTGGAGTTGGCTGATATAAGTACAGACACGCTGCATAACTGAACACAAGCTATTTGGCCAGATAGAGAATTATCCAACTAAATATAGAAAAAGAGCCGATTCGAAATGGAGCAATTAACCGGAGGGTGTCACTGCGGCAGAGTTCGATACACTATCAACGGCAAACTCGGCAAAGTGGCATTTTGTCATTGCGAAAGTTGTCGCAAAGCCACAGGCGCTCCGGTGACAGTTGCTGTAATGGGACTGAAAGATCAATTCGTTTTCACAGATTCACAGCCAACGCTCTATCAATCTTCAGACCACGCACAAAGAGGATTTTGCTCAACTTGCGGAACACCCGTCTGCTGGCAAGGTGTATGGCACGAAGAAGAGCAGATGTTTGTCTATGCGGGAACACTTGATAATGTGGACCAAGTAATTCCTGACCGACAAGCGTTTACCAACAATCAGATATCGTGGCTTAGAGTCAATGAAGAAATACCGGCTTTTGATCAAACAAGCCCAGCCGTCATCGAAATTCCGGGTCATTGAATTATTAATTCATGAGTAGACAGTTACTAGAAATCCTACAATTATTGTGGATTCACAATATTAACGTTCTACCTTCAGAAGATGCCCGCTTCCAGCCCTGCTGCCACCATCGTACCCAACTCTTTACACTCTGACCCAAATCCGGATTGATACTCACCTTTCAATATCAATGGTGCATTGATTGTTTTCCATGCCAACCCGGTGATAATCTTCTCAACCGCTATTCTTGTTCCAGTACCATCAGTTCCCTCGCGGATATACAGTGCGCAGGGCATGCCTTGTTTTTCTTCAAGGCAAGGGTAGTAAATTCTTTTAAAGAAATCCTCGATCAAACCACTCATGTACGCAAAATTTTCGGTTGTGCCGATAATAATGCCGTCAGCTTTGAGTACATGTTCGGGCCCGGCATCCAGCGGTGCCAGTAGCAGCGTCTCAACCCCATCTAAATCTTTGTGGTTAGCGCCTCTGAGAACGGCATTGGCAAGTGTGGCCGTGTTTGCCGATGGCATGTTAGCGACGATTAGCAGGTTCTTCAAAGGATCAATTTCCGCTACAGTTGTTTCGTGGTAAATCGGTAACAGGACAGCTGTTTTCTAGTAGCTGACAAGAGATTGCGTTATCAGTAACCGGTAAATTTCGTTTTTTTTGCGAGTTCTTTCGCTTGAGTCATTGTGCCCAGGTCATGGCCACATGACGGTTAGTTTGTTCGTTCTCCTGGTCTTGCTGTGTTGTGTTCCTCCGAACTCCTTTTCCTCGCCGTGCTGGCGTGACTAATGCTCGGTGCTTGCTGTTTGGCGGAAGGCCGCCCCGAGCGAATACACCGTGGTAGCGGGTCAGGTTCACGCTGGGCCTGGGTAGCAGAGCGGCCAGCTTGGCAATGAAATCCGCCGGCTCGAAAATCACATGCGTTGTGCCGTCTGGGTTTTCCTAAAATGAATTGGAAACAACACCTTCGCCAAAGACAAAAGTTAAATCAACATGCTCTGGATCGAGCGCTTACACAAAGAATTGTTAGGTATGTGGCTATCAGAAAATGAAGGTGCCAAATTCTAGCTCTCGGTGCTCACGGAATTAAAATCTCGTGGTCTGGAGGATATTCTGATTGTGTGCGTAGACGGGCTCAAAGGCTTTCCAGAGGCCATTGAAGCGGAGTACCCGCGATGCCAAGTTCAGTTGTGCATCGTACACATGGTTCGCAACAGCATGAAGCTGGTGCCGTACAAAGACTACAAGCCAGTCACTGCCGATCTTAAACTGATTTATCACAGCGCTACAGAAGAAGAAGCTGAGCAACAGTTGCACGCCTTTAGCGAAAAGTGGGACAGTAAATACCCACAAATCAGTCAATCATGGACGAGCAACTGGCACAACCTGAGTGCGATCTACCGGTATCCGCCAGACATCCGCAAAGCGATTTACACGACCAACGCATTTCAGTCACTCAACAGCGTCGTGCGTAAAGTGACTCGAAACCGAAAGGTGTTCCCAAACGATGACTCAGCGAAAAAGATTGTCTATCTTGCAATACAAGAAGCCTCCAAACGCTGGACCATGCCGATAAGAAACTGGAAACCGGCTTTGAATCGGTTTAGTATTGAATTTGGTGAACGGGTAACAGCTCACCTTTAACCATCATGAGTGTTTACACACTTAGCGGGACATTCTCTATACAGAAGTCAGGCAATGCTTAACATTTTTATGTCACGCTCTCAAAACTCCCACTTTTATACTCTATATTGCCAACTTTGATGCGGTTAAGGTATAAGGTATTGTAATCGACAGAGTTGATCGCTACAGGATCTCAAGAGACAAGAATGAAAAAAACGCCAGAGTCTACGGGGAATGAAATAGAAGATTCGCGACGTTCTGGCGCTAATGAGAAATCAGCTCGCGGTAAAAATCCCTGGCATTATGTACCTGCATTGCCAATACAAACATCGCCGTATTTTAGTTGGCCACCTAACGCTTCCGCAATTGCCCGTTGGATGATCCGTGGCTGGTTCCCTCTCTCCGAGCGCTTAATTATTCTTTTGCTGGCTATTGTGTCTGTGGTGTTTTTTCATCCAGAACTTGTAGTAACAACAGAGATTTCTGCCAGCTGGGTGGCTCAAATATATATCCGAAATTTTTTGCTGATGTGTATTGTTGCTGGTGGCCTTCACTGGTACTTCTATATTTGGCGAAAGCAAGGTGATGATTTTCGGTTTGATGCACGGCCACTAGTCAAAAGCGGTCGCGCTTTTACTTTTGGCTCGCAGGTGCATGACAACATGTTTTGGACATTGACTAGTGGTGTCACTGTCTGGACGATATATGAAGTTTTAATGATGTGGGCGCTCGCAAATGGATACGCGCCAGCGCTATCTTTGCCCGGAGATCTGCCTTGGCTGCTATTGCTCATTTTCCTTTTGCCGATGTGGGAAACCACGCATTTCTTTTTAATCCATCGCTTGATTCATAACTCTACTCTGTATAAGCGAATACATGCGCTGCATCATCGTAATACTAATGTTGGGCCATGGTCTGGATTGTCCATGCATCCTTTAGAGCATGTTATTTACTTAAGCACAGTGCTCATTCACTTTGTTGTTCCATCCAGTCCTTTGTTAATCATTTTTCATCTGAGTTATTTCACCTTGTCCGCCGCAACCACACACACTGGCTACCAAGGCATTGCGAAAAAAGGTAAAGTGATATTGCCATTGGGCACCTTTCATCATCAATTGCATCATCGATATTTCGATTGTAATTACGGTGGTCTGGAAACGCCTTGGGATCAATGGACAGGGTCTTTTCACAACGGAACAGCAGATTCTCACAAGCAGTTTCTTGCCAAGCGCCGGGGAAAGATGAAGGCTGAGGCTAATAGCTAGAAATCAAGCGACGCTTATTGCATTGCTTCTCAGTTGCTTCTCTATTGCTTCTCTATTGCTGCACGCAAGAAGCCGGATGTGCTCTCTAGTTGAGCGCTAGCCGCTTCGAACGTAGCACCGGTAAGTTGCATCAGTATGGCTATTTTTACATTGTTTTGACTTTTTCTCAGTGCTTCACTCGCATTGCTCTCGCTACACTCTGTGGCCTGCATGACAATACGTATTGCTCTTGCTACTAACTTTTCATTACTCGCTTGAACATCGACCATCAAATTTTGATAACTCTTACCTATCCTCACCATGCTGGCTGTGGTAAGCATATTAAGAACCAGCTTTTGTGCTGTGCCGGCCTTCATTCGAGTTGAGCCTGTCAGTACTTCGGGGCCAACTATGGGAGTAATAGCAATACGTGCGTGTTCTGCGATTGCAGAATTGGAGTTACAGGCTAATGAAATTGTAAGTGCCCCAACAGTATTTGCATACTCAAGCGCTCCTATGACGTACGGTGTTCGACCGCTTGCAGCAATGCCCAGAACAACATCTGTTACATTGAGGTTCTGTTCAATAAGATCCTGTTGGCCTTGAAGGGCTGAATCTTCTGCACTTTCCCTGGATCGAAACATGGCTTCATGTCCGCCAGCTATTAGTCCTATTACCATTGATTCGTCAACACCAAAGGTAGGTGGGCATTCAGAGGCATCCAGAACTCCGAGTCGCCCACTAGTGCCGGCGCCTACGTATATCAATCGACCGCCTTTTCTAAATGAGCTGCTGATATGGTCTACGGCTTTTGCAATGTTAGGCAGTTCATTTTCAATCGCCAAAGGGACCAGTTTGTCTTGCTGGTTGATTTTGCTGACTAGTTCTAAAGCGCTAAGCTTGTCCAAATCCATCGTCTCGGAGTTCCTCTCTTCGGAAACGAGACGATCTAAATGATTTAGTAAATCTTGACTACTCATTTGATATCCTTTACGGAGAATGAATCACGAATTAAACGTATAACGTCTGTATCGCCTGGCACTGGGTTAAAGCATTTGGAGTTGTTCGGTAGAACGACAGCGTTTGTTTATATGAAAGGTTGGTGTAGGCATTAAACTAATATTAAATCAGATTAACTCAGTAACTTTTTTGCAAGAGCCGCGGGCTGTGTTTTGACGATTCTATCTCGTGGCATGTCGTTTTCCAATAGCGCAAGATCATGTTTTAAACCGAATATAAAAGGATACCATTCACGAGCGAGTGGACTTTTCCAATTCCATAAGCAAGTCTCAACAGCCTGTTTAACCTCTGCTGAAGGCTTGATAAAATCAATGTCTCGCCCATCTCCGCTTATATTTCTATCGCCAAAAAATGGCTTGGAAAAAAACGGTGCAATTGACAGAAACGCTTCAGGCACACCATGGCGTGCTAAAGCATTTATCCAATTTTCATTTACATCAAGGCTTGATTGTGTTGAGACGGCGATATCCAACAGTAATTGATCAGTGAATGGCATTCCTGTTGGGTTTAGCAAGTAATCCTGGATTTGTGATCTCCCCGTCCATGGCCCAACAAAAAGCCGCCTGGGACAATAATCGTTAGCGTAAAAATTGTCCCATAAGATAGTTTTATGATACCGGCCGCCACCGCCACCGCCACCGCCACTGCCGTTGCTATCGTCATCGCCAGTGAGGGTATTAAGCTGACTGTGTGAAACACCGGAGCGGCTCAGGTCTTTGAGATCATTACTGCTGACATCACCAGTGACTATGGCATTACCGCACAGTATGACAGTGTGTTCTGTTTCCAATTCGTTAAAAAAAGCATCGAGATAATAGTTATGGCTATCGATCTCCCTGGCATAAACTCTTGGAACGCACCATAGAGTGCGCCCAAGTTTTTCAGACAATTTATTAATGACATCCGCATGCATAGCACCCTCGCTTAGGCCACCGCTGGCGCTAAGGCTGGTTTCTTCGATATCATCCCAAAGAACCAGAACATGCTGTGCACCATCTGTTATCAATTGAGTGGCTTTGTTGTACAGAAGGTCAAGGTCGCTCCCGATGCCTTGTTGATCAAAGTTAAAATCAAGCCCCGGTGCAATTCCGGCTGCGATCAATACATTGTGTTTGTTGGCTTGTTTGCAAAATTGGGAGAACGAAGAGCGCCAGGCAGAATCGTAAGGTTCTCGCCAATGTAAGCGGTGAAAGATATCTTCTTTTGGTGCGTAGCAGTATGAGTTCAGTTCTAAAGATGAAAGACATTCGAGTAAAGTATTTCGCTGCTCCCAGCTCAGTAACTTGCCATAAAATCCTTCGAGGTATCCTCGTGTCGCATTTCTGGCTTGATGCTCGGCTTGCTCGTTCACGGCTTCTCTTTTTGGGTTAGCGAATAGATTCGCGAGTAGGTTTGCGCAGTTAGGCAGATAGAATTGTGGTTATCATACGCTTGACTTAAGCTATTGACTTGGAAGCTCCTAGTATATACTTGCAAAAAAAAGGACTGTTAGCATGAATCAGGATAAGCCGTCTTTAGCCGTGTATGCCGATCGTCGCATGCCAAGAATTTTATTGCTGGGTATTATCAGTGGTTTCCCATGGATAATTATAGGCACGGCGCTTACCTTATGGCTTAAAGAAGACGGGCTAAGCCGCAGCACAATTGGTTTTGCAAGCTTGATATTTGGTGTTTACGCAATCAATTTCTGGTGGGCGCCGCTGGTTGATCGTATCCGGATACCGTTTCTCACTCGAGATATGGGGCACCGTAAATCCTGGATATTTCTTTTGCAGGCCATCATGTTGTTCTGCCTGCTGATATGGACGCAGTTGGATCCGACAAAAAGCCTTGGACTTGTTGTTGGTATTGGTCTGGTTATCGCTATCTGCTCTGCCACGCAAGATATCACTATAGATGCGCTGCGTATTGAGCAAATTGCCCCGGAAGATAAAGCATCTGTTGCAGCCGGTGCAGCTGTCGCTGTGGTGGGTTGGTGGACAGGTTATAAGCTTGGTGGTGCAATCATGTTGTTTGTGGCCGATGCGTTGGAAGCAGCGGGCTATACAAATTATTGGCAGATTACGTTTCTTGTGCTGGGCTTCTTGATTGTACTAATGAACTGGATACTTTTATTTGTACCAGAAGTATCTGACGCTATTCGGCGCCAGGCGCAAAATGTAGCACAACAGCGGGTAGAAAAAGCGCTGGGTGCAAACACCATAGAAACTGGTTCAGATGGTCAGAATGCGAGCCTTACCCAACATAGTCAGGGTAAAGATTTTTTTGTACGAGCAATAGCCTGGATCGGTAGCACGTATGTTGGCCCGATTTTAAGCTTTTTCAAAAAAAACGGATGGCAGATTGGAATCGCAATTCTGGCATTTGTATTTCTCTTTAAAATTGGCGAAGCGTTTATGGGGAAAATGTCGCTGGTTTTCTATAAAGAGCTAGGTTTTTCCAAATCTGATATAGCCATATTTTCTAAATCACTTGGTGCGACATCTTGAGCTGAAATCGCTGCATCGTCCAAAGTAATATCACACGGCCATTCTACATTATCCGTATCCG
>CALHRQ010000013.1 GCA_938038175.1 uncultured Granulosicoccaceae bacterium
GTCACACCAAGCCATCAGTGCCCTACCACCACAACGATGCCTTTGTCGTCCAGACAGGCTTTATTGGATGCATCCAATAAGCATAATGTGGTGATAGTGGAAGATGACTATGAAAGTGAGCTTAACTTTGTGGGTAGCCCAACACCCGCGCTTAAAAGTCTGGATACAAACCACCGGGTGATCTACGTTGGGAGTTTGTCCAAAACATTAGCTCCCGGTTTACGAGTGGGGTTTATGGTGGGTCCGCCAGGCTTTATTAAGAAAGCCCGTGCCCTGCGGCGTCTCATGTACCGCCACCCACCGACCAATAATCAACGCACTGTTGGTCACTTTCTGGCTCTGGGTCATCACGATTCAGCGTTGCTAAGGCTTGCTCAAACCTTTCGGCGGCGTTGGGAAATCATGGACAAGGCTCTGGCTGAGCATGTGCCCATGTCTGCAATAGCACCAGCATTTGGTGGCTCGTCTTTTTGGGTGCAATTACCTGAACATCTGCGTGCGCAAGTGTTGGAAAAAAAGGCGCATGAGCAAGGCATCGTTATCAATGCCGGCGATCACTACTTTGCTTCTCACGACGGGCCGACAAATTTCTTTCGCCTCGGATTTTCTTCCATTCATGAGGATAAAATTGAGGAAGGTGTCGCAAAGCTCTCACGCATTATCACGACCCTGCCATCAGGCGGGTAGCTGAGGCATAGAGTAAGCATAAGGCAGGTGTGGGGTTACAAAGTGACTCTTAAGTGCTGCAGAGGGCTACTGGCACAGCAGGTCAGAATACGCTGGTACTAGCCAAAAAGTGCTTAATCGCCTAACTTTACAATACGAGAGAATATTGCCAGCGGGCGATCCCGCGTCGGGCAATGATGGATGTAGCTTACCGATTTCAATACCTGCTCATTCACTACCAATATTGCGCATTTTTTTATGCGTTTTTAGAACACTAATATGCGGTGGCACAGGCCGCCGTCAATCTGGAGATATGCAATGGCACGAATGACGCCCAGCGAAGCGTTTGTAGAAACGCTTGTCGCGAACGGGGTTACTGACATATTTGGCATCATGGGGTCAGCCTTCATGGATGCCATGGATATTTTTGCCCCAGCGGGTATTCGCTTGATCCCTGTTGTTCATGAGCAGGGTGCAGCGCATATGGCTGACGGTTATTCTCGCGCAACTGGTCGTCACGGTGTTGTGATTGGCCAAAACGGTCCCGGCATCAGTAACTGTGTAACCGCCGTTGCAGCGGCCTACTGGGCACATAGTCCGGTAGTGATGATTACTCCTGAAACGGGCACTATGGGTATGGGTCTTGGTGGTTTCCAGGAAGCCAACCAACTGCCCATGTTTCAAGAGTTTGTGAAATACCAGGGCCATGTTAACAACCCTAATCGTATGGCTGAATACACGGCACGCTGTTTTGATCGTGCTATTTCAGAAATCGGCCCTACTCAGCTAAACATCCCGCGCGACTATTTCTATGGTGATATCGATGTTGAGATTCCAACGCCTATGCGCCTTGATCGTGGTCCTGGCGGTGAAAACGTGCTGGCTGAAGCGGTTGAGTTGCTGTCCAAAGCCAAGTTCCCTGTGATCCTTTCGGGTGGTGGTGTGGTTATGGCGGATGCGGTTGATGACTGTGTTGCCCTTGCAGAGCGCTTGGGTGCACCGGTCGTGAACAGTTATTTGCACAATGATTCCTTCCCTGCCAGCCACCCGCAGTGGTGTGGTCCTTTGGGATATCAAGGTTCTAAAGCGGCAATGAAGCTAATGTCACAGGCTGATGTGGTTATCGCTCTGGGCTCACGCCTGGGACCATTCGGTACCTTGCCACAGCACGGCATGGACTATTGGCCAAAGGATGCAAAGATTATTCAGATAGATGCTGACCACAAAATGCTCGGCTTGGTGAAGAAGATTTCTGTTGGTATTTGCGGTGATGCTGGCGCATCTGCTCGTGCCATGACGGCTATGTTGGCAGATCGCACGCTGGCTTGTGATGCCACTCGTGAAGAACGCGCAAAAACCACCGCTGCAGAGAAGCAAGCCTGGGAAACCGAGCTTGACGGCTGGAAACACGAGATAGACGATTTCAGCCAGGACATGATCGCTGAAGCTGAAGGCGAAGAGGGCAACTGGCTTGCTCCACGTCAGGTTCTGCGTGAACTTGAAAACGCCCTGCCTGCTGATGTCATGGTGTCAACCGATATCGGTAATATCAACTCGGTAGCCAACAGCTACTTGCGTTTTGATCGGCCGCGCAGCTTCTTTGCACCAATGAGCTTTGGTAACTGCGGTTATGCACTGCCCACCATGATCGGTGCAAAGTGTGCAGCCCCTGATCGTCCAGCTGTTGCCTATGCTGGTGATGGTGCCTGGGCCATGAGCATGACTGAAGTCATGACTGCGGTTCGTCACGATATTCCTGTCACGGCCGTGGTTTACCACAACCGTCAATGGGGTGCAGAGAAGAAGAACCAGGTCGATTTCTATGGTCGTCGTTTTGTTGCCGGTGAGCTGGAGAGCGAAAGCTTTGCCGAAATTGGTAAGGCAATGGGCGCAGAAGGCGTTACAGTCGATCAAATGGATGATGTCGGTTCAGCACTGAAAAAAGCCATTGACGCGCAAATGAACGATGGCAAAACCACCGTTATCGAAGTCATGTGTAATCGTGAACTGGGCGACCCGTTCCGACGCGATGCGCTGTCAAAACCTGTACGGCATCTGGCCAAGTACAAGGATTACGTGTAATGATATGACCCTGTGCTGGCTTTGGGCCAGGCTTAAACTATTTAATACAGGGTCTTATATCAATGGCGACAGTTGCGTTTTTGGGTTTGGGTGTCATGGGGTATCCCATGGCAGGTTATCTGGCAAAAAATGGGCATGACGTTCGCGTCTATAACCGCACCAGCTCCAAGGCGCAAGACTGGGTTAAAGAATACGGCGGCAGTGCGTTCGATACGCCTGCCGCTGCTGCAGAATCTGCAAGCGTGGTATTTGCCTGCGTGGGCAATGATGACGATCTGCGTTCGGTGGTTGTTGGTGAAAACGGTGCTTTCGAAGGTATGGCCTCTGGCGCGGTTTTCTGTGATCACACTACTGCATCGGCTCAAGTTGCACGAGAACTCTACAAGCTGGGCAAGCAAAAAGGCATCGCTTTTCTGGATGCACCAGTCTCTGGCGGTCAGGCAGGTGCTGAAAATGGCGCCCTAACGGTTATGGTTGGTGGCGATCAGTCCACTTTCGATTCCACCGAACCTCTCATACAACATTTCAGTAAATCGTGCCGCCTGATGGGAGACAGTGGCTCGGGCCAGCTCACCAAGATGGTCAATCAGATTTGTATCGCCGGTCTTGTACAGGGCTTGTCCGAAGGGCTGCATTTTGCAGAAGCTGCTGGTCTTGATGGCAAGCTTGTCATCGATGTTATATCAAAAGGGGCAGCGCAATCCTGGCAGATGGAAAACCGTTATGAAACCATGCTCGATCGTAAGTTTGATCATGGATTTGCGGTTGACTGGATGCGTAAAGATTTGGGCATTGTGCTCGATGAGGCTGGACGTAACAAAGCCAGTTTGCCGGTTACTGCATTGGTCGATCAATTCTATTCTGATGTGCAAGAAATGGGCGGGCAGCGTTGGGATACCAGTAGTTTGCTACAGCGCCTTCCTGATCGCCGTAAAAGTTAGGCTTAATCAAGTATCTTAGATTTTGCGCAAAAAGGGCTAAGGCTCCTTTTGCGCAACTGAGAGAAGGCTCAACTAAGCCCGCAGTCTCGTTCATTTTCCGAGTACAAGTATCGCCTCAATATGGCGTGTTGTTAGCCTGCCTCATGGCGTTTTTCCTTGGGACAGTAATTGCATTCTTTTGAGCTTATCCCCTAGGCTCGCAAGAAGACGTTATGCACATTTTTCCGAAGTTTTTGCTCTTAAGTACATTGCTTATCTTTAACAGTTTAAGCGCACAAACTGCCGATTCGCTTGCTTGGCAAGCCGTGATGTCGAGCGACAACAGTGCGGTCACCGGCCGTCATGAGTCTGGTCTGGTTGCCGTTAATGGCAATCTGTATGCGCTTGGTGGTCGCTCGCAGAGACCGGTTGAGCGTTATAACCCCGCTAGTGGCACCTGGGCAGCGGTTGCAACTGCCCCCCTTGAACTACATCATTTTCAGCCTGTTGCGATCGGTCATGAGATATTCGTGTTGGGTGCGTTTACCTGTTGTTTCCCTAATGAGCCAACAATCTCGGACATTTATGTTTTCGATACCCTGACCAATACCTGGTCTATCAGAGGGCAACTGCCTGCTGGTCGTGAACGAGGCAGCGCGGCGGCGTTTGTGTACGAAGAACAAATTTATCTGCTGGGTGGCAATACCCAAGGTCATGCAGGTGGAGCGGTTGCGTGGTTTGATCGCTACGACCCCACGACAGAAACTTGGGTTGAATTGCCAGATGCTCCGCATGCACGCGATCACTTCGGTGCGTTTGTGTTGAACAATCGGGTTGTGGCCGCGGCGGGCAGACAGACCAGTATACCCAACCCGTTTGCAGACCCTGTGATTGAAACCGATGTGTTTAACTTTTTCACCAATACCTGGCAGTCCATATCGAACATACCCACTGCGCGGGCAGGTGCTTTGGTGGGTGGTGCCGGCGATGAAATAATTGTGGCTGGCGGTGAAATATTTTCGTCATCTGTTTCGTTAAATACAGTAGAGGCTATGAATGTATACACCGGTGTTTGGCGGCAATTGCAGCCATTGATGTTGGGTCGTCATAGCGGCGGTGGCGCTATGCTTGGCGACGAATTTCATGTGCTCGCTGGGAGTTTGAATACGGGGGGTGCACCTGAAACCTCAACGCACGAAATGTTGTTGCTGGATGCCACCAAAAATACAGACATCGATGGTGATGGTTTGAGTAATGATGAAGAGGAAGGCATTCACAATACGGATTTATTCAACCCTGATTCAGACAATGATGGATTGAACGATGGTGAAGAGATCGCATTGATGTCTGATCCAAATAACAATGACACTGATGCAGATGGTTTGCTTGATGGGGTTGATGATGATCCTTTAAATGCATTGCTTGTCGAAGTAGATCCAGACAATGAACCTGATGTCGAAGTAGAACCAGAACCTGATCCGGATGTAGAGACAGACAAAGAATTGGAGAATAATCTCGAAGTAGAGCCAGATGAAGAATCAGAAAATGAGCCGACGATGACTGACACAATGTCGGGTTCTGGCGGTGGCAGTGTTTGCTGGTGGATGCTATGCGCACTGTTGGTCGGAAGATTGGCGCGAACGGTAACATTACGCGTCAATTACTCGTCGTATAGAGGTGTTAATTTTGATTATGATTGAAAATGTCTGTAAGGCATAAGACAATTAGACTGTTGGCAGCTTTCAATTCTGCTACTTTTATTTCTGAGTAAACATAGAGTGACTATAAAGATGAATCACGCGCCACTGAGGTTGTTAGTAAAAAATCTGGTTTTGCCTTTGGGAGCAGCAGGTGTTTTGAGTATGGCAACGCCAGTCGTAGCGCAGCACGACAACACTCAAACGTTGCCAGATGCCAAGCCTGGTGAATGCTATGCAAAAGTGATAACACCACCGAAATTCTCAACACGAACAGAAAAAGTGGTTGTTCAGGAGGCTTCGGAAAGAATCGAGACTGTACCTGCAACTTTTGAAACAGCTGAGCAGAGCATTGTCGTTAAAGAGGCTAGTAGAACTATTGATGTGATACCGGCGACTTTTGAAGAAGTGTTCGAGAAAGTTGAAGTGAAGCCAGCAGAAATAAGATGGGTGCAAACTGCTGGTGCGGGAAAAGCTTCTATGCCTGCAAGCCCTGGTGCACTCGAAGGTATTGTTCGCTCTGGTATCGAGCTTGCCAACGTTAACCCTAAAGCCTGTTTTCACGAGTATTTTACGAAAGCAGAATATAGAACCGAAACTCAACGCATACTGCGTAAAGAAGGCACCGAGATAATCAAGGTTACAGCTGCTCAGTACGAAACTGTTGAAGAGCGCATCGTTGTAAAAGAGGCGTCGACCCGTACAATAGACATACCAGCTGTGTATCGCACCGAAACTGAATCAGTGCTTGTCGAACCAGCTCGTAGTATTTGGAAAAAAGGTCGTGGGCTTGTGGAGCGTATTGACAACACCACCGGTGAGATCATGTGTCTGGTTGAAGTACCAGCGCGTTATGAAACCATTACAAAAACGGTGCTCGATCAGCCTGCTTCTACCAAAGTAGTCGAAGTTCCTGCGGTATTCAAAACGGTAAAGTCTCAACGCCTTATAAAGCCTGCCACAGAGGTTCGCGAGGTTGTCGATCCGGAATACTCCACAATATCCACGCGAGTCAAGGTAGCCGATGCGGGCTTTTTCTGGTTGCGGAAAGGTGAGGAAGCCAATGCGGAATCTCAATTCAGTGGTAGAGAAGTCTGCCTGATCTCTCAAGCGCCTGAGTTCACCACAGTTAAAAAACAAGTGATAAAGCAACCTGCCAGAACTCAGGTAGTTGAGGTTCCTGCGGTATATGAAACAGTCAAAGTGAATCGCTTGATATCACCTGCCAGTGAGCGCCGAACAGTAATTCCTGCTCGCACTAAAACAGTCACTAGGCAGGTTCAGATTGAGCCATCACGACTTGAATGGCGTGCAGTATTATGTGAAACCAATATGACTCCCAAGCTAATCAGCTCATTGCAACGAGCACTTAAACGTGAAGGATATGATCCAGGCCCCATCGACGGCGTAGTTGGTCAGACAACGTTGGATGCCGTGGAAAACTATCAGCAAAAGAATAATATTGATCGTGGTGGACTCACTTACGAAACTTTGAAGTTACTGAAGGTTCAGTCTTAGAGGACAAAAACGCTCCTAACTATGGATTGAGCTAAAAGCCTGTTTATAAAATTACGGTGGCCTCATCCCTAATGAGGCCATCGTTAAGTCTGTTTCTTAACGCTGCTGCTTTAACTCTATGTATTCAGGTAGCAGCACATCACTCCAATCAACATCCTTACTCGATAGCATCGCCCATAATGGATCAGTTGGTGGTGTCCAAAACCATGCAACCAGAGTGACAAACAGCACCATACAACTTGCTGCTGGTCGCTGTGTATCCAACAGTTTTAACGCCGATCCAAACGAGCGTTTAATTCTAGCGCCTAGAAAGTCCACACTGTAGATTTCGTCCAGTATCAAGTGCAGCACATAACCTGATGCAACAAATGCAGCCAACATCCAGCTAAGCGTTGCCGATACTGAAAAAAATGTGTAGGCCAAGGCCGCGCTGACAAAGCTAAACATCATTGCCGCTGCGAGCGAGTGTAGTGCACCTCTGTGTACTGTAAGCTGATGAAACAATGCCCATATCGGAAAGCGCACTGTTAAATAGATAGCCATTGCGAATAGCCATAATTCGAGCACGCTAAAATCGGCCAGGCGCGCAAATAGCCAACCCAGGGCCAACAGAAAACCCAGTACGCTGAACAATATTTTCCCAGGTGTGGAGTGTTTTAGATCGATATCTGGTAACACGCCGCCCACCGCGCCACAAACGGTTAGCAGCAATGCTGTAGAGACCGGTAGCTCAAATAGTTTGGATACGGTAGTGGCAGCCAGGCTTCCAAGTACCGCCGAGCTTAAAATGTGTGTGTTAAAGTTTGCCAATGTGCTGCTTCGATGAGTTATATCGGGCAAGTGTAACGCTAAGGAATTGGAGATGAACAGTGTTGGTAACGTTTAAAACGAGTGCATACGCAGACATAACCATGTTCGGCGATGCCGCTGAAGCATTATTGAAATTGATGGGGCAAAGTGGCAACGTGCCGGGTGCGATTATGGCTGATGAGGTTGCAGCTGCATTGGCAGCCATGCAAGCGAGCCTTGAGGATGACTCTGCACCAGGCACAAGTGTGAATAACGCTGGTGACGATCAGCTCGAGGACGATGAAGATCGGCAGAACAAAGTAGCCTTATCGACCCGCGCTATCCCTTTGATCCAATTGTTGGAGGCAGCTATCGCTGCCAAACAGAATGTGATGTGGGATAAATAGCCAGCCGTTTGCATGCATGACAGACTAGCCGTTGCCGACCCGCATAATACCTAAGTCCTTCTGTGCGAAGTTTGCAAGATCGGGTAGTGCCTGGTTGAGCGCAGCTTCATCAACGCCCATCCATCTGGCCAGGGTTGCAGCATATTGATTTACGGATATTTTTGGGATAATTCTGCCTGCAAAACTTCCATCGTCATCACCTGCATCATCCGGATTGTTGCTTGACGCATA
>CALHRQ010000014.1 GCA_938038175.1 uncultured Granulosicoccaceae bacterium
GCCATACTGGCCGAAGTGCAAGCTTTTGTCACTGCAATACAAACGGGAGGACGTCCACTTGTCAGTGGTGAGGACGGTTTACGAGCACTTCAAACCGCTATCGATATCGGAAAAAAAATTCGTTCATGAACAACTCTATAAAAACACTACTTGAGCAAAGCAATATTATCTCGAGTTGGGGTCAAAGCGTATCCCCTGCCGCCTACCCAGAAGCACTGCAAACGCTTTTTAGCCTGGAGTTAATGCAAACCGCACAACAGGAAATTAGAAGCTGGGACGGTTATACACCCAGCACGGTACATGATTTAACAGAATTTGCAGCCGCCGCTGGTGTTCACTCCGTTTATTTTAAAGATGAAAGCACACGCTTTGGCCTGGGCAGTTTTAAAGCACTGGGTGGCGCTTATGCGGTCATGCGTTATTTGTCAGTTGCTTTATCACAAATAAGCGATAGCGCAGTCAGCATGCAGAGCATTCGTAAGGGTCAGTGGAAGGACGCCGCTGCCAGCATAACGGTGACGTCTGCAACAGACGGTAATCATGGTCGTTCAGTCGCATGGGGTGCAAAGCAAGCCGGTTGTAACTGCGAGATTTTTATTCATGCAGAAGTCAGTGTCGGACGCGAACGCGCCATGGCAGATTTGGGTGCAACGGTTACCCGTATCGATGGTGACTATGATGAATCAGTGCGCGCCTGCGCCGAAGCTGCGTCAAAAAATAACTGGCAAGTGATTTCCGATACATCTTACCCAGGCTATGAAGATGTGCCTCGTGAGGTAATGGCAGGTTACACAATGATGGTGGCAGAGTTGCTTGAGCAACTGCCGGAACCACCAACACACATCATCATCCAGGCAGGAGTGGGTGGATTAGCGGCTGCAGTGTGTGCAGGCTTCTGGTCAGCATTAAATGAACACATGCCCAAAATTATCATTGTTGAATCCTCCTATTCGGCCTGTGTGCAACAAAGCCTTGTCAACAACAAACCAAGCGCTGTACCCATTGAAAACGAAACCATGATGGCAGGGCTTTCCTGTGGCGAAATATCCTTACTGGCATGGGAGGTTTTATCCAGATGTACATCACTTGCGTTATCAATCGAAGATACCGCGGTACCGCTGGCAATGCAAATTCTGGGAAAGGGGCTCGCTCACAACACGGCAATTGAAGCAGGTGAGTGTGCAGTTCCAGGGCTTATCTCTATACTCGCAATTCAGCAGGAGGATGCACTTCGAAAACAACTTGCATTGGATGCAAATAGCCGTGTGTTGGTATTTGGTTGTGAAGGCGCAACAGATGCGGAGCTGTATAACAGTATCGTGCAATAGCGGATTGGAGCAACAACGCTACAACAACTCTAAGGGACACGCAAAGCAGCTACGTGCGGTTCAAATTAACATTCCCGTCCACTATTCCATCTTCTAAACACGGTGAAACAGTTACTGCACTGCTACAATCACGTAAAGGCTATCAAGTTGCGAGGCTCTGCTGTGAATTTAATTACACCCACCATTAAAACCATCGCGTCAGGTATCGCTATTTGTTTACTCGGTTTTCTGCCATTACACGCTCTTGCTGAATGGGATGGCGGAATCGAAGGTGGCACCGTGCTACAGGACGGCGGTTCGGCAACACGTCTTCGACTTAAGCTCACTAACAGCTCGCGTCCCCTTTCCCACTTTATTTACGCAGACTGGACTCGCTCGGATGCCAGTAGCAGTAGCTACGAAGTTGGATACCAGCCACGCTACTGGTTTGGCCGGAGCACCTATGTATTCGGCGATGCCAGCGTGCGCCAAGCCAGGCCACTCAATATAGATTTGGAAACGCTAGTGTTTGGCGGTATTGGTATTCAGCTTGCCGCCAGCGACGAAACAGGGTTCTTTGCCGAAGCAGGCATCGGCCAGCGATCCACTGAGTTTACAGATACATTCCAGTCAACCTTTACCAATGCTGCTGGTAGCGATACAACCGAGGAAACACTGACCATCGCACGCGCGGGTTTTTATCAAGTACTGGCAGATCTAGTAAAATTTGAACTTGACGCCAATGTCAATAGTGGCGATACAGTGACTCAATCTACCGCTGAAGCTGGTATCGCAGTACGAGCTATTGGTGGTTCTATAAAAGTCAGCTACCGACTCCGTCGCATTGATGTCGAAGGATTGGACACGGTCGAAGACACCGACACGGCCGTATCATTCAGCTACGGGTTCTAACAGCTGTGGGTTCTAGCGGCTACGGGTTCTTACAGTTAAGGGTTCTTACAGCTAAGGGTTCTAAATATAAGTTAAGAAGCGCGAGCGTACTTTTCACTTTCGGTCTGTGCACGATCCACAGCAGCGGTTAGCAAAGCGACCGCTTCATGCTTATCGCCCCAATGTTGGATGTTCACCCATTTGCCGGGCTCAAGATCCTTGTAGTGCTGAAAGAAGTGCTCAACTTGTTGACGGCTGATCGCCGGAAGATCGCTGTAAGTATTGATATCCACGTACCGATGCGATACACGCTCAGACGGCACCGCAATCAGTTTTTCATCCTGCCCACCATCATCTTCCATGACTAGCACACCAACAGGCCTACAGTTCATTACTGCGCCAGGTATTACGGGCCGGGTGTTAACGACAAGCACATCTATAGGATCGCCATCTTCTGACAAGGTATGTGGTACAAACCCGTAGTTACCTGGGTAGCGCATGGGGGTGTATAGAAAACGGTCCACAAAGAGCGCTCCAGACGATTTATCCAGCTCATATTTGATCGGCTCGCCGCCAACGGGTACTTCGATAATAACGTTAATGTCGTTAGGCAAATCTATACCAGCTGAGATTTCTTCGATATTCATTGAGTGCTTGCTGTCATGTGATATACACAGGCATGGAAAGCAAGAATTCCGCCAGTGCAGGCGCACTGATCATATGCAGGCTAATAAAGGCATATCGCCTTAGATTATCGCGGCAATTGACTGATCACAAGCGTCTGTAACGCTGTTGCCACAGCCGTATAGGGCAGAAATAGCCTATAAAAACCTTACGCTTGCTGCCTGGCGCGCTTTATGGCCTCAACCAATAGCTCGCGAGCGCTTTTGGCATCACCCCATTGTTGAATTTTGACCCACTTACCCGGCTCAAGATCCTTATAGTGTGAGAAAAAATGCTCGATCTGCTGGCGTGTTATTGACGGCAAGTCGTTGACATCCAGAGTATTCTCATAACGCTGCGTGATATCTGAGGTCGGCACTGCCAGCAACTTCTCATCCTGCCCACCATCATCTTCCATGACCAGTACGCCAATTGGACGGCAGTTTATAACGCCACCCGGTACGATCGCACGCGTATTGCAGACAAGTACATCAGTCGGGTCACCATCCTCAGACAGAGTATGGGGTACAAAGCCATAGTTACCCGGATATCGCATGGGGGTGTACAAGAAACGATCAACAAATAAAGCGCCAGATTTTTTGTCCAGCTCATACTTTATCGGCTCACCGCCAATTGGCACCTCAATGATAACGTTGATGTCTTCAGGGGCATTTTTGCCAACCGGGATATTGTCAATATTCATTAATTAAAGACCAAAAAAATAAAAGACCCACAGGCAATCTGGAATCCAACGACACTGAGGTCAACCTGCTCAATGGCGTCCCCAACGGGCAGCAAGATAAAAGCCAGATATGCCTGCGCAACGAAAAAAAGCCACGAAAAAACAACGAAAAAGGGCCTCATTGAGGCCCTTTTTCGTTGCTACGCACTTTACACCGTAAAGTTCGATAATGCCCATATCCATGAGCAAAAGAGTGTTGCTTTACGGTTAGCTAATACATTCGCGCAAGTTATTTATTAAAGAATACATTACAAGATTGGCGCAATAACCAGACTGACAATTGCCATCACGTTGATGAGGATGTTCATTGATGGACCAGAAGTGTCCTTGAACGGATCGCCAACTGTATCACCGATAACAGCCGCCGCATGTGTTTCAGAACCTTTACCACCAAGGTTACCCTTTTCAACATACTTTTTTGCATTGTCCCAGGCGCCACCGGCGTTAGCCATCATCAGTGCAAGCAGGATACAGCCAAGTAATGCACCAGCCAACATGCCGCCGAGCGCTTCACCACCAAGAATAAAGCCCACAAGCGGAGGAGAGGCTACTGCAATGACACCGGGAAGGATCATCTTTTTAAGTGCAGCGGTGGTTGCTATATCGACACAGCGATCACTGTCTGGCTCAGCATTACCTTCTTTTAAACCAGGGATCTCTCTGAATTGGCGACGAATCTCTTCGATCATTTCCAT
>CALHRQ010000015.1 GCA_938038175.1 uncultured Granulosicoccaceae bacterium
GCGCACGCTAACGCTGTCTTTTAGACCTTTTAGTTTCGCCCACTTCACAGCGGAAAACAAACCCATACGCGGGCCGCCTGTCATTTCCTGATTAAAAAGCACCAACAACATCCGTCTTGTTGCAATGCAGTTGCAATAAGCACACTTTTATGTCGGTTACAGGAAATGAAAATGAAATTTAATACAGTGCTAGCTTTTGCAGCATTAAGTGTCCCAGCGCATACTGTTGCACAAACAGAGCGTGATCTTGATAGTCATGAACATGGTGCAGCCTCATTGAACATAGGGATTGATGCAGCTTCTGTGTTTATCGAGCTGGATACACCATGGAACAATGTTATTGGTTTTGAACATGCGCCCAGCAGCGATGAGGATCACGCCCTACTCGACGAGGCACTTGCGCTATTGGGCAAACCGGAAAACCTGTTTGTGTTTAACGGTGCAGAGTGTGTGACATCAGAGGTTGATATCGACAGCACTATTGGCGAAGACGATCATGATGACGAACATCACGACGACGATGCAAAGCATGATGACCACGACGACGAACATCACGACGACGATACAAAGCATGATGATCACGACGACGAACATCACGACGACGCGGATAGCGATCATTATGATGACCATCACGATAACGAACATGCGGATCATGATGAAGATACTCACTCATCATTAGTCGCTGCGTACAGCTTCGATTGCAAAAATGCTGATCAGCTCACGTCGATTGATGCAGCGTTTATGGGAATTTGGAGTGGCTTTGAAGAAGTCACTGTGCAGCTAATCGGACCAGGTGGCCAGGCGTTAACAGTGATCAATGCAGAAAAGATTAGCATCGACACCACGCCTGTCCAATAGACCATTGTCGTTCATTTGACTGGCCAGCAGAAACTGCAGCTCATGAATAATGCAAACAATGTAAATGCAATAGTGCAGCTGGACAATGTCAGTTTTGGCTGGCCAGATAACCCGACTCCGGTTTTGAGCATTAAGGAATTCGGGATAAAAAAAGGTGAGCACGTATTTTTAAAAGGCCCATCAGGCTCAGGTAAAACCACATTACTGAGCCTGATAGCGGCCGTGCTTGCACCTCAAACGGGCAAGGTTTCTGTCGATAATATCGCACTTGATTCGCTCCGCGGCGGCCAAAGAGATCAGTTTAGAGTAGATCGAATAGGCCTTGTTTTTCAGCAATTCAATTTGCTGCCATTTCTTTCAGTTCGCGACAATGTGCAGCTGCCTTGTCGTTTCTCAAAAATTCGTTACAGAAAAGCACGCCAAGCCGGATTAACGCTGAACGATGAAACCGATCGCTTGCTTGATGCAATGCATTTGTCAGCAAAAGAAATCAAGAACAAACCGGTAAACACATTAAGTGTTGGGCAGCAACAACGTGTCGCTGTTGCTAGAGCGCTAATCGGCAGCCCACCGCTGATCATTGCTGACGAACCAACCTCAGCGCTCGATAGCGATACCAGGCAAGCGTTTCTGGAGCTTTTATTTACCGAAGCCAACGCAACCAACTGCGCAATATTATTTGTAAGTCATGATGCGTCTCTCGCTACGGCTTTTGATCGCAGTATGGATCTTCGTGAAATCAATACCGCTTTAAATGCTACAGCCACACATACTTCAACCACAAACGCTGATAAGCCGCGAGCAATGCCATGATCCACATTGCCTGGAAGAGCTTGTGCAACCGCTGGCCAACCGCCCTTTTAGCGGTACTGGCCATCGCAATGAGCGTTGCGCTCATACTCACTGTTGAAAAAATACGACGCGATGCAAAAAGTAGCTTTACTCAAACCGTCTCTGGGACTGACCTTATCGTTGGCGCTCGAAGCGGCTCCGTTCAGCTACTCCTGTACTCCGTTTTTCGCATCGGCAATGCCACCAACAATATCAGCTGGGAGAGCGTTGAAGATATAAAGGCACGAAAACGAGTGGATTGGGTTATTCCAATTTCGCTTGGCGATTCACACGCCGGCTATCGCGTGGTTGGCACCACTCTCGATTACTTCGAACACTATCGCTTTGGAGACAGACGTTCGCTAGAGCTGGCTGATGGGCTGGTTTTTGATGATGTTTTTGATGCGGTTATCGGCAGCGAAGTGGCAGCAAAGCTCAAGTATCAGGTGGACGACAAAATCGTTGTTGCACACGGTACAGGAAACGTTGCATTAGTTAAGCATGATAAACAGCCCTTCAGAGTGAGTGGGATACTCAAACCCACGGGCACGCCGGTTGACCGGGCAATACATGTGAGCTTGCAGGGAATTGAGGCGATGCATGTGGATTGGCGCAATGGCGCGACCGTAAAGGGTGAAGGTACCGATGCCGATACTGTCAGACAGATGGATCTGAAAACGAGTGCTGTGACGGCGCTGCTGGTGGGCCTGAAGTCCAGAGCAGCGGTTTTTCGTGAACAGCGTGCCATAAATACCTACCGCAGCGAGCCCTTGCTCGCGGTACTGCCGGGTGTCGCGCTACAGGAGTTGTGGAACCTCATCAGTGTGGCTGAAAAAGCCCTTCTGATCGTGTCTGTTTGTGTGGTTTTTGCGGGTCTGGTCAATCTGATTTCCGTACTTCTGGCCGGATTGAATGAACGCAGACGCGAAATGGCGGTCTTACGTTCTGCAGGCGCACGCCCCGCCAATGTGTTTATGCTGCTGTGTATCGAATCAACGGTATTGACGTTGGGAGGTATTCTGCTCGGGCTATTTCTGCACTATGTGTTAACCGGGCTTGGCTCACTATTTTTACAGCAGCAATACGGGTTATCCATTAATTTGGCACTACCGGACAGAACAGACTACTTGATACTCCTCGCTATCGGTGTTGCGGGGCTATTGGCTGGTACTATCCCTGCATTGCAGGCTTATCGGAAATCACTCTCTGATGGCTTGTCACAGCGGCTTTAGTCCTGCGTTACAATAGTTCGAAAGTACAAGTACGACCCTAAGGAGAATCTGCTCATGAAAATACGATATGCATTAGTGGCCATTGCTGCAGTCGCCGCTTTGACATTCTCAATTCAGGCTTTGTCCGGCTGGTGGCCATTTTCCAAAGATGAGGCTGCGGAACCATCAGGTGAGCTGACCGAGTTAGTGTGGGACGACCTTATCCCAGACGACTTTGTACAGCCCGAAAATCCCTTCATGACCATGTCACAAGAGAAAATTGATCAACTCATGGACGGCAGTGAAGAATCAGAAGCAGAGTTAGCCAGGCTACAAGAGGAATTCAACTATGCCCCAGTGGTCGATAAGCTCGACGGTCAGCGCGTTAAATTTCCAGCCTACATTACACCGCTAGAATATAACCCCGAAAAGGGCATGAAGGAATTTTTGCTTGTGCCTTATGTGGGCGCTTGCATTCACGTTCCACCTCCACCGGCCAATCAGGTTGTACACGCTCAATCACCAAGAGCGGTTGAATTTAAAAGCATGTATGACCCTGTGTGGGCAATTGGTGTCATGAAAACCGAAACGGTTAAAAGTGACCTTGCAGAATCGGGTTATCGCCTGGAGGTAGAAGAGGTTCTGCCTTATGAAGAACCGGCTCAGCAATAGTGGGACCTAGCTGAATAAATTCAGTACTGCTTGATAACCATTGAATATAGCAATACTCTTATTCCTAATAAAATTGTCCAATCACCTAATCAATCAAGCCTGAGCGATTCAAATTAATCGCTCGGGCTATCTCAACATCTCTAAACTCGCAATTCTAAACTCGTTCAGCGATATAGTAGGGATTCTTACTTTGCCTTACGAATACATGGCTTTCTTTCGTTTACGTGTGGCTTTAGTGGCATCCTCAGTACCATCATGGAAAGTACCAAACCAACGATCCCAGGGCATTTCCTGGTTGCCATAATTGCACTCGAAAAAACGATGATGCAGCTGGTGATAGAATGTACCCAGCGCCAACTTGCGCTTATCTTTGATCAACAGACTTTCATAGCCAGTGTGCGACATTGCTGCCCCCGGTCCTAGCCACACCACATGAAAAATCACATGCATGGGGTGGGCACCAACAAGCCAGTGAATACATAAAGAACTGATATACAGAAAATGCTCTACCGGGTGCATCGCCAAACCTGACCATGGGCCGATATTGATATTTTTATGGTGCAGGCTATGAAAACGTTTGTACATGAACGGCATGTGCAGAAAACGATGAATCCAGTAAAAGTGGAGCGCTGACCAGATGGGTAGCAGAATAAAGCCCAATAAAAACAGTATTGGATCCTGGCGGATTGATATCACAGGAACGTGGCCATTAGCCATCAGCCAGAACGTGAAACACTGGAAGAGCGTTAAATGCAGAACACCACTACTAAGGGACCAGAACATATTGTCTTTGACTTGATCAGAAAACAAAAAGCTTCGATTGTTTCGGGTTTGATCACGACCATCAAATTTTAGATTTTTTTGCTGCCCATTGCGAATATAGAAATAAGAATGCAAGGCACCGGCAACACACAACACAAGAAAGAAATTGGTGACAAGTGATTGCAGTATCCAACCGGCTGCTGCCGATTGCGTCTCCTCTATATCGGGATAACACAGTAGCCAAAGTGCTAAAGATAAAATGACCAGCAATACAAATTCTGATAATGACAACCAATTACTCACAAACCATTTCAAGATCGCTTTAGGGTTTTTAATTTTTGCGAAAACAGAAGGGTCTTGTAAGGGAAGCTCAGGGTGGTAATGCCATTGTTTTGATTCTTGAGTCATCCGACACTCAGCCAGGGTGGATTTTCGTAGACTGTATCATCCGGGGAAATGAAGTCAATAAGGGTGGCGACATTAGATATCAAATAGCCTTTTAATAATATAGGTATCAAAAACCTTGTACACAGTTAGCACAGTTAGCACAGTTAGCACTGATAGTGCTGATAGCATAGTTACCATTTTACTTTTGTGCATTTCGTAAAGGCATAAACGTCCACTATCTGAGACGTATTAAATGTCAGTATCGCCCAACCTACATGCAGCTCGCGTAGCTATTGATCAACCTGTCCATAGTGAACATAAGCACCGACCAAGATACAAGCGTTCAATTATGTGGTTGATCAAGCATCCTGCAATTGCGCCAAGACCTCCCCAACAGCACGTTCAGCAGATCGCAGCGCGCCATCAACATAACCAGGATTGGTGTCGGCCGTCTCGGTGCCTGCCCAGTGAATTCTGCCGAAAGGCTCAGCTAGTGAATCGCCAAAGACACTGTAGCTACCAGGCTGGACAGCACAGGAGTAACCTCCTTTTATCCACGGCTCTACACTCCATACATTGTCAATGTAGTCCCTGGGGGTTAGCGCCTCTGGGCCAAAAACACTGGCAATGTCGGACGTCACTTGCTGGCGTCGTTGTTCAACAGTGGTGTCAGATAAACTCAGCGAAGTATCACCACCAATGAAAACAACAAGAATGCCACCATCGTAGTTTGGTGGCGTTATGTCCTGAAAGGCGTTAGTCATTAAGGAGGTAGTATGGCAGTGGCCGCTGTAGCCTTGATCGCGCCAGAACGGGCTCGAATATGACAATAGACACTTTATGACACTGCCCATTGGCATGCGATCCATCTGTCCCGATTTTTTAAATGGCAACGGCGGTGTGAAATCAATTTGTGCAGCCATCGGTGGTGGTGCGGTGATAATAATGCGCTGTGCCTGCCAAGTACCTTTATCACTGACAACAGTAACCGCTGTATTATCCTGAAAAATGCTGCGCACCGGCGCTTTTAAGATCACTGTGTCTTTATCAAGACTCTCCGCCATATGCACTGTCATCTTGTGGAAACCATCAACAAAACAATGTTCCAGTGCACCATCAGTGGTGCGTAGTTCTTCATCAATTGATTGTTCTAAAAAACTACCAAAGAAATCCAGCATAGATAACTGGCATGGGTCTTTAGTAAAAAAACCTCGAATAACCGCAGTTAAATAAGCATAGGCGCGAGTATCGTCAATGTTTTCAAGTAGCCAGGTTTCCATGGTTGCTTTATCCCAGACATAAAACTCGGGGCTATTATCGAATTCCGTCCTGCGCATCTTATTTACCCACTGCCCTATCAGTTCGTAAGGTGATCTGACGACAGCGTTATAAACTTCAGCATTTCCCTCCTCTGCAAACACTTCACCATTTACCTCAATCAGATCTTTACCGACATTGGGTGTGTCATAAGTTTCCATGCTATAACGAGCTGCAACCTTGTATGAATAGTCTTGTCCAGGGCCAACCCAATTACCACCAAGATCAAAAACAACGCCATCAAGCAAGCCAGCCTTGAGACGGCCACCAATACGATCACCGGCCTCAACAACCAGAACAGATTTACCGGCTTCACGCAATGTCACTGCAGCCCAAAGCCCGGCCGCACCCGCTCCGACAATGATGACATCAAATTTTGATATGGCGTTCATTTGCTTAACCTATGAGACTTCATTATGCGGTTCAGTCACTCACGCTACGAGATTTAGATACCGTCTTCATTTGTTCGGTGTTCGGTGTTCGGTGTTCGGTTTATAGGATAGTGGCATTTCACTATTTTTACTCAAGTTAGCACACTACTCAAAAATCTGTTAAATACCTGCTGACTTATAGCCTGAAAAAATACCATATACTCACCCTTGCCTGCCATTCTTCTTCTTAAGACAATTATTTAAGCCACCAGCTTTCAATTCCTTCTTGATAACCGCACAATAAAGCACCTGATGAAATCGCGAAGGATCATAAGATGCGCTGTATGAGTGATAGCCATATGGAATTACGAATGGCCTTGCGTGATCTGTGCGTCCGGTACCCCGCAGAATATCATCGTGCGCATGATGAAGCCTCAACCTACCCCGATGAATTCATCAGTGCTCTGACAGATGCAGGATGGTTGGCTGCCATGATTCCGCAGGAATTTGGAGGTTCCGGGCTTGGACTGACGGAAGCATCGATCATAATGGAAGAGATTAATCGAAACGGTGGCAATGCCGGCCACTGCCATGGCCAGATGTACAACATGAGTACTTTGCTAAAACATGGTTCGGCCGAACAGAAACAATATTACTTACCTAAAATAGCTGCAGGTGAACTTCGCTTGCAATCCATGGCGGTTACCGAACCCACTACCGGTACCGACACAACAAAGCTAAAAACAACAGCCATTAAAAAAGGTGACAAGTATATAATTAATGGACAGAAGGTCTGGATCAGCCGTGTGCAACATTCAGACTTGATGATACTGCTTGCCCGCACTACCCCACTAAAAGACGTTAAACGTAAATCAGACGGGCTATCAGTTTTTATTGTTGATCTGCATAAAGCAATAGACAATGGCATGCAGTTTAAACCTATCCGCAACATGGTTAATCATGTAACCAATGAGTTGTTCTTCGATAACCTTGAGATTCCAGCCGACAACCTGATTGGTACGGAAGGCAAAGGGTTTAAATACATACTCGATGGTTTAAATGCAGAACGTACACTGATAGCTGCAGAGTGCATTGGCGATGCATACTGGTTTATAGAAAAAGTCTCGAGCTATGCCAAAGAGCGAATCGTTTTCGATCGTCCCATTGGGCAGAATCAGGGCGTACAATTTCCCATTGCAAAAGCGTTTGTCAATACTGAAGCTGCTAATCTGATGCGCTTTGAAGCCTGTAAACGTTTTGATAACAATGAAGACTCTGGTGCACAGGCTAATATGGCAAAAATGCTGGCGGCCGATGCGTCGTGGGAAGCGGCTAATGCCTGCATCCAGTTTCACGGTGGTTTTGGTTTTGCAGCTGAGTACGATGTAGAACGTAAATTTCGTGAGACCCGTTTATATCAGGTAGCGCCAGTCTCAACCAATTTGATATTGTCTTATGTAGCAGAGCATATTCTGGATCTGCCTCGTTCATTTTAATTTAACGTCGCAATAGAGTATTTGAATTATATCTATTTCAATATTGCACCAAATTGGATACACATGATGACAGATTACTCCAAATTCGTGTACATGAAAATCACGCCAAACTAAATTAATATTGTGACCTGAGTGGCTGGGCATCGGGTAGATAACAATCGTGAAAGAAGAAAACGCGACTATGAAAAAGCACGTGCTCTTGCTCTGAGCAGCAGCGCTGTAGCGTCAACCGAGATAGAATATGACTGTCAGCACTAGTCCGTGTTATCACAACTTAAGATTAGGGTGGGAATGAAAAACTGGGGTTTGACTACACCTTACTAACTTCCAATACACTATTAACAACTTTTGAAGCCAGATAAAACGCTGCACCTCAATCAAGATGCAGCGGTATTCAACTGCACTACACGACTTCGGTGCTCAGCCCACGTACAACTCTAACTAAACACAAAGCCATTAAAGAGAGCAGCCCGGCAAGTGATGAAGCGCCGCCGAATAAGCCGCCGCTTGAAGCAGTGCCAGAAGAAACAGAAAGACTATCAATAGATTCACCCTCTACCACGCCACTAGTATCGGCTTCTCTGTTATCAGGTGTACCAAGTGACAGCTCGAAACTTGGCTCAACCGAATCCACCGTAGCAAAGTTGACCAAGACGGTTTCTGCGGTAACAGGATCAGCGCTTGTTGCGTCATCATTTAACACTTCAGATTCATCCGATAACATATCAACCATTCCGACGCCCATAGTTGATTCTGTAACCTCACCTTCTTCTTGATTCAATACGTCTGCCATCTCTTCTGTATTAGCTTCTGAAACATCATCAAGCTCCATATAGTCCACAGTCGTATCAGCAACTGAAACAGGTGGTACAAAATCATCTGTACCATCAGTCACTTCAGGGCCAAACCCTGTCGGTACAAAATCAGGGTCACTGCTTATTACAAACTTATCAATAGCCAAGCCATCTTCTCGCATCCATAGATTAATCATGTTCACACCGGCATCCACAACGTTTATTGACGCCACAGCGTTGCTCGGTGTAGTACGAGACCATGTCCATTCTGATGGAAACTGCACAATGCGGAAGGCGCTTTCGGCAACCTCGCCATTTAAACCCACTTGTATACTGTCACTATTACCTAAACCAGATGCATCTGTGTCACCCAAGCCGCGAACCCAGATGTAGTGCTTGCCGGGAGAATTAAAAAACACCATGTAACTGAGCATCGGTGTATTCTCAATTGAAGCCGCCAGATCGCCCTGATCTGGTGTCGTGATCAATGCAGCATCATTACTCGAATCAGCAATGGTTGCATGCACCCATTGATGGGTTGAAGTTGGAGTACTGATATCGAAGTACTCTGCTTCCATTGATATCAGTGTTGGCTCTTCAGGTTCTTGCGAGCCAGGTACAGGTGTAGGTTCTAGTTCTGAAACAACAACTGTGGGCATTGGCTCCTGGTCCAAGGCTGGGGGATTATTATCTACCAGCAATGAGCGCACTTTGTTCGTCGCTTGTTGTGCGATCGGTGCACCACCACCAGCAACAATTAAATGACCATCAATAATACGCGCAACGGGTGCAACCAGTTCATCTAACAGGGTTCGGAACGTTGACCATTTATTTGTTTCAGGGTTGTATTTCCAGACTTTATTTTTAGCGTTTTCACCACCGGTGGTATAGATTTCATTTCTATAAACGAAAGTGCCCGGTTCAGAATGCGAATTCTTGTTAGGCATATCCGCCTTTTGTGACCACTGATTGGTCTCAGGGTTAAAGGCATGAACAAGTGTTGTATCTTGTGTGTGCTTTCCAGGACAGGCATCATGCCCAAACTGGCCACCCATTGCGTATATGATGCCATCAACTACAGCAGTAGAAAAATGGTTTCGAGGTGCTGGCATACCTGCTTTTGCGCTTATGTTCTGCCAGCCAGCGCCAGGCTTACCCAGATCATAAACAACATGTCGATCAACATCACAACTAGCATTGGTATCAAGGCCACCAAACCAGTGAATCCTGTTATTAACCAGAGCTGCCCCGCCAGCTGCACCTGCTACTGGTAAATTGGGACCTCGTCGCCATTGATGGTTATCAAGGTTAAAAATCCAGACATCTTTTGATACACGACCAGGATGACGGCCTACACGACCACCAATAATCCAGACATCAGCACCAACTCTCACGACACCATTGTGCGTAACAGCATTGCCTTCATCTACAGAAGTACGACTGATAATGTCCCATGATT
Organism: uncultured Granulosicoccaceae bacterium; assembly: GCA_938038175.1. Taxonomy (GTDB): domain Bacteria; phylum Pseudomonadota; class Gammaproteobacteria; order Granulosicoccales; family Granulosicoccaceae; genus Granulosicoccus. The sequence goes on from CALHRQ010000015.1 coordinate 10,159, forward strand.
TAGTTGCGGCATCATATTTTTCAACCGAATCCGCAATCGCCAGCCCAAAGCTAAAGCCATTAAACACATAGATATCGCCGCGATATTCAACGGTGGTGGCTTCAACGCGTGGTAGCTTCATCCCTGCTTCGTCATGCCAGCTTTGCGCTAGTGTACTTTTAGCTGCTATCAGCAATCCCAGTAAAATAAGGGATTGAAAAGAGAGGTGTTTCGAGAACTTGACCATGGTGATTATATCTATTGTTATTATTATTTTTAGCTATTCTCTAACAGCCAAAATACTAACTCAATAGATTCGTAAACAGCTTGTGCGCTATTTAAAAACCAGGAAAGTAAAACTTAAAAAAGTGGGATACAGATCAAGAAAATACAAGGGAAGGCCCGAATCAATGCGGTTTCAAGCCTCAAATATAATGAGATATTGAGCACACTAGGATTGGCTTTATGACGATGAACCACCCAGTAGTGGGTGGCTCATTTTTTCATCACAGCACTATGCAACCAGCGTTACAAGCAGCGCTAGCAATTTAACGCAGAGCTAACCGCCTATGCCTGCAGATCGAAACGATCAGCGTTCATAACCTTGGTCCATGCCATAACAAAGTCACGAACAAACTTTTCACCGTTATCATCCTGCGCATAAACTTCTGCATACGAACGCAAAATTGAGTTAGAGCCAAAAACAAGATCCGCGCTGGTGGCAGTCCATTTAACCTTGCCACTCTTTCGATCACGAATCTCGAAAATGCCATCTGAACCTACCGGATGCCAGCTGTTATTCATGTCCGTCAGGTTAACGAAAAAGTCATTGGTTAACTGGCCTTCACGATCAGTGAAAACACCATGCTTTGCACCACCATGGTTTACACCAAGCGTGCGCATACCACCAATCAGTATCGTCATCTCAGCAGCAGTAAGACCCAGAAGCTGTGCACGATCCAGCATTAGCTCTTCCGGACCAACCGCATATTGCTCTTTTTGATAGTTACGAAATGCATCAGCAATCGGCTCAAGTACCGAGAAGCTTTCAGCATCTGTTTGTGCATCAGTAGCATCACCACGGCCAGCTGCAAAAGGTACATCAACCGAATGGCCAGCAGCTTTTATGGATTGCTCGATACCCACGTTACCTGCCAGTACAATCACATCGGCAACAGATGCACCCGTATCAGATGCAATTTGCTCCAAGGCATTAAGCACTTTGCCTAAACGTTGTGGCTCATTGGCCGCCCAATCTTTTTGTGGAGCCAACCGAATACGTGCACCATTAGCTCCACCGCGCTTGTCAGAACCACGATAGGTTCGAGCGCTGTCCCATGCAGTTGCAATCATCTCACTGGCAGACAAACCACTGTCAGCAATTTTTGCCTTAACCGCCGCAACATCGTATGAAGTAGAACCTGCAGGAATCGGGTCTTGCCAAATCAATTCTTCTGACGGCACATCTGGCCCGTAGTAATTAGCTATTGGCCCCATATCACGATGAGTCAGCTTGAACCAGGCGCGTGCAAAGGTATCAGCAAAGTAGGCAGGATCAGCCATAAATTTTTGACAAATCTTGTTGTAAATTGGATCAACTTTCATTGCCATATCGGCATCTGTCATCATCGGGTTATGATGAATAGATGGGTCGGTTGCATCAACAGGCTTTGCATCTTCAGGCATATCAACCGGCTTCCACTGATTGGCACCTGCTGGTGATTTGGTGAGTTCCCACTCGTAGTTGAACAGGTAATCGAAGTATCCCATATCCCATTGAGTCGGGTTTTTGGTCCAGGCGCCTTCAATGCCAGAGGTAAATGCATTTGCAGCTTTTGCTTCATGGCCAGGGTTAGCCCAGCCAAAACCCTGTGCTTCCAAGCCGGCAGC
>CALHRQ010000016.1 GCA_938038175.1 uncultured Granulosicoccaceae bacterium
GGCTATATACTGGTAGTCGATCCGACCAGACCAAATACTTATGATAGCGCTGAAAAATTACACACCTTGGTTAGCGAAACACTGGGGCAATTACCATTTGCTCTAGTACTGAATAAGTCTGATTTAAAATCAGAATGGCAATTAGAAGAATCCGAATACAGTAACTTAAAGTCGCAGGCGGTTTGCACAATTGAAACCAGCGCAAAAACAGGAACAAACGTTGAGAGTATCTTCGACTCACTCGCCAACGAATTTGTCAAAGTACCTACACGATGAAACTCCCATTGGAAATTTCGAATTATATCGATTCCCTTTCTGAGAAGGTCATTTGCGCTGGCTATCTTGCCTTGGATTCGGATTATGAAATCACTCTGTTCGATGGAGAACTACCACATGATACAACGTCCGCCTTACGCATTGGCGATAATGCTGTAACACCACTGCCTTGCCTGGAAGGACTGTTACCGGTTAACTCACAAAAACCGATCATCATTGAGAACGTACACTTATCTCTTCAAAACTACTTTGATATCCATTGCTTTTATTCCAATTTTCGACAATGGGTTGTATTTATTGATCGTGCAATCGTAGGCCGTGAAAAACAAACTCGCCAGCAAGAGTTACTCGAAAAAGATTTGCAAAACGAAATAGGAAGCAAGCGCTAAGTATCATGTCTATTTCAAAATATCATCTTATTGGTGATCAAAAAGCTGAAGACAGAGTTAGAGTTGCAGGGGAAGGCAATAAAGCAGCTAACGACATAAGGAATGACGGTGCTCAGGTTGATCAGCAAGAATTGAAAGCACAGCGTTTCAGAGAAACAATCAATAGGCAACTTGACGTGTTAATGGATGATGCGCAAGGTGCAGATGAGAAAATCAGTTCACTAATGTCAATTGGTCTCGATTATCTCAAATTGGATGCCGCAATGCTGGGCATGGTGACTGGCAACCACCTTAGTATCATTGCCCTAAGAGGTGTCGATTATAAAGGAATTGCCGTTGGTAATACTGTTAACATCAAAGAAACTGTTTGTCATAACATTTTAGATTCAGAAAATGTCGTCGCAATCAAAGACACAAAAGCAGCAAAACAAGCACTAACAGATAAAGTTTTTCCAGATTTGCCAATAAATAGTTTTATTGGAGCATCCGTACAAACTGCTACTGGTCCGTATGGTTTAATCTGTTTTTCATCTCTATCAGCGCGTTCAGAAGAATTTGACCCAAATGATTGTGACATGGCAAGCCTTGTTGCAAGCTGGATTGGTACTGTAATTGGGCATAAAGAACAGATCGAGTTTATCGAAAACTTGAACGACTACTACCAGGCGCTTTTTCGCACTGTCCCCGCAATGACAATCTTAGCGAACGAAGATGGCTTGATATTATCTACCAGCGATCGCTTGTGCAAAAAGCTCAACATTGATCCACTTACTGTACCTGGGCGGTATTGCCATGAACTTTTTGCAGTTCATGATAAAGAGAAATTATCACAAGCTTTAACGATGGGCGAAGCGAATCATATGCCGCTCACGTTACTGTGCGCCGACAAAAGCACGCTCGACGTCGAACTTAACAGCAGTATAAAGACCGTTGGTACGTTTCACGGTATTCGCATGATCGTACTTGCCGATGTCTCAGAGCGAAATCGTGCACTGGCCGAGTTAGAAGAACAAAACAAAAGGCTTGCATTTGCAAACGAGAGCCTGAATCAGTTTGCCTATGTTGCGTCCCACGATTTACAGGAACCGCTTCGAAAAATTCAGCAATTTGCAGGCTTTTTAAAAGAAGACCTTGAAGAAGATGAAATGTCTGATGATACGGCTTATCACCTGCAAGTTGTAACAGATTCAGCCTACCGGATGAGCACATTGGTTCGCGATCTCTTGAAGCTCGCTGGCGCATCTAACAGTGAAGTTCAGTTATCTGAACTGGCAATGGGTCCTGTCATAACTGAAGTCAAGGATGAGCTGGAACTACGTATTTCAGAATCTGGCGCAACGGTAAGTACAGAAAATTTACCCACCGTAGTCGGCGAAGCTTCTCTTTTACGTCAGCTATTTACGAATCTGGTAAGCAACAGTATTAAATACAGCTCTAAAGAGCGAAAGCCTCATATTCATATCGCAGGCTATAGTGATGATAATGGCAAGGAAGGTATTATTATTAGTGACAACGGCATCGGGTTTGATATGAAACATGCTAATCAGATATTTGAGCCATTTAACAGGCTACATCGAAATGGCGAATATCACGGCAACGGTATTGGATTGTCAATCTGTGCTGCGGTATGTAAAAAACATAACTGGAAGCTCAGCGCGGAAAGTGAGCCAGGTGTTGGTTCTAAGTTTAGGCTCGAATTTAAAAAATGATCAGCACTGAGAAATATTTGCCAACCGTGCTAATGGTTGATGACGACGATGCTGATATTTATCTGATGCAGCGTGCGTTCAAACAGGCACATAAGTCGATTAGGTTTGTTAAAGCCAATAACTGTGACGATCTATTCGACTACCTGCATCAGAGAAACAGCTACGCTGATGAAAAAGTGGCCTCACCTCCTCATCTTATCTTGCTGGACATTAACATGCCCGCACACTCTGGCTTCGATTTACTGCAGATGATCAAGCAAGAGCCCAACTTTGCACACCTGCCCGTGGCAATGCTATCTACTTCAACCACTAATCATGACGTTCGGCGTGCTTATCAACTAGGCGCAAATGCATTCCATGCCAAGCCCTCAGATGCAGTCGCCACAAAGCGCCTTGTAGAGCAGCTGTGCAGTTATTGGTTTGGAGTCGCTTTTATTCCTGCCGATTAGATGGTCTAAGCCAACCAACATAAAGGGACAAAAACGCCGTTAAACCTGTAGTGAAGAGTTGAGGCAGTTAGCGTGCATTGAAAATAACGCCGCTTTTGGTCTACTGCGGCTTATGCAGCTTTGGAATTACTGCTAAACAAGCGACACAGCAAGTCCTTGCATTCCTGCTTGAAGAAGGGTTTTTGCAAACACTCCGAAGCACCATCGGATATCAGCTGCTTACGATCCTCGTTACTCATAGCACAAGACATCAGAACAACTCTTGTTTCGGGGAAATTCTCGCAAGAGAAAGCCATGATTTGCTCACCACCTATCTTTCCAGGCATGCGCATATCACTTAGCAACAAATCTATTTTTTTAGATTTTAGAACTTCAACGGCATCTTCGCCACAAGAG
>CALHRQ010000017.1 GCA_938038175.1 uncultured Granulosicoccaceae bacterium
TGTGTTGCGGCAGGACACCGTTCGAGACTTTATTGGACGGTAAGAAAATCTGGCAGGAAAAGAAGTTGAACTAAACTTAACCTGACAGTCACTCGGTTAAAACCGGTAACTGTCAGATGTCATCTGAACTTATACAATTTAGATACGCCAATAATGACTTACCTTGATAAATCTTGTTTTCAATATCATGACTCATGTCCACCACTAGCCCTAGCCGATTCATTTAATAAGCTCTATACGTCACCGGAGCTGATATAGGCTGTCTTAACGGTGGTGTAAAATTCTACAGCGGACCGCCCCTGTTCACGTGGGCCGTAAGAACTATCACCGCGGCCGCCAAACGGCACGTGATAGTCTGTTCCTGCTGTTGGCAGATTTACTGTCACCACGCCGGTTTTGGCGTTACGCCTAAAGTGCGTAGCTCGTGCCAAGCTTTTAGTCACAATACCCGACGTCAAACCAAACTTTGTGTCATTAACAACACTCAGCGCCTCATCATAACTGCCCACACTAATAATGGATGCTAAAGGTGCGAACATCTCTTCACGATTTATTCGCATAGAATTGTGCGTATTCATGAAGATACCAGGTGACATGTAGTAACCTTCCTGGGGCATGTCGACTCGCTCTCCACCGCAGATAAGATCAGCCCCTTCTTTAATCCCGATCTCAACGTAATCAAGATTTTCTTGTAGCTGTTGTTCACTAACAACAGGACCTATTTGTGTACCATCCTCCAAGGCGTGACCTAATGTCAACGCTTTTGCAGCTGCAATTAGTTTTTCTGTAAAAGCATCGCAAATAGACTCATGAACTATCAACCGCGAGGACGCTGTACATTTTTGACCAGTACCACCAAAGGCTCCACCGGCGGCAACGGTTACAGCGAGCTCAATATCTGCATCATCCATAACCAACAACGCGTTTTTAGAGCCCATCTCCATTTGAACTTTGGTGAGATTGGCCACTGCTGCTGCTGCTATCTGTTTTCCAACGGGTACAGAGCCTGTGAACGTGATGGCATCAACCTCTGGGCTTTCTACTAGCCGCTGTCCAATAGCCTTACCTGACCCCATGACAAGTGAGAACAATCCTTCCGGAATATCTTGCTTTGCAATGATTTCAGTTAATGCCACTGCCGAAGCCGGTGTCAGGTTTGCAGGCTTCCAAACGACCGCATTGCCGTAGCACAGTGCTGGTGCGATCTTCCATGAAGCAGTAGCCGTGGGGAAATTCCAGGGTGATATCACTGCGACGACCCCGACTGGTTCGCGGCGAACATCAATTTCAATACCATCTCGCACACTGTCCGCGTTCTCACCCAATTGACGCAGGCATTCAGCTGCGTAGTACGAAAAAAACTGACCGGCACGATAAACTTCACCTTTGCCCTCCGCCAGTGGCTTGCCCTCCTCGCGGCTAAGCAGAGTGCCCAACTCCTGCGATCGAGCCATCAGCTCAGTGCCTATTGCATTCAGCACAGCTTGTTTTCGCTCTAAGCCGTAAGCAGCCCACTCACGTTGAGCGTGTTTGGCGCGTTGAATAGTCGCGGAGAGTTGATCGCCAGAGGCCTGGGTGTACATCCCAATGAGATCAGATACATCCGACGGATTACGATTCTCAATTTCTTTTTCACCTGCGCTCCACGTACCTGCAATCAAGTTCAAATGCGATTTGGACATTCTGTTTGGATCTCTGTGTTGGCGTGATTACAGGATGATTTCTCCCTTGGGATCATTCAACCTGTACTTATTTAATGTTATTCAATTATTTCTGAAGTATATAGATCAAAATCGAGATGATGCGCTGTTTCAATCCGGTAGCGCAAACGGGAAACTTCTCGGAAGCAGCTAATCGACTGTCCGGAATATAGTCAGCCCCATCAATGACACTTAAAATGAATGACTGATTTTATATATCGATGCCGGTATAGAGTTTCATGTTTAATATTGTGTCCAGCAATATAGGAAAACTTGCACCTACTTAAAGGTGCACGCTACCGCCAGATTGTAGAAATGCTCAATCGTATTGTAAGAAATATCTTTATAGAATTGCCTTTTGATTCGATATTTACTTACTTTTGTTCTTATTGTTATGCGCCACTTGAACTACAATCATCTGCTCTACTTCTGGACTGTGGCTCGTGAAGGCTCTATTGCCCGAGCATCCGAACTATTGCATATAACTCCTCAAACCATAAGTGGGCAGCTTAAGTTGCTTGAGGGAGATGTTGGAGAGGCGTTATTCGTCAGGCAAGGCCGAGGTTTGGCGCTGTCAGAAACTGGCCGCCTGGTACAGCAGTATGCAGATGAAATATTTTCTCTTGGGACGGAGTTGGCCCAAAGAATAAGAGATAAGGAGCCGAGTTTATCCTCTCAGCTTCATGTTGGCATTGTTGATTCCATTCCGAAGCTTGTCGCTTGCCAGATACTTCAGCCAGCGTTAGAGCTGGATGAACCAGCTCGATTGGACTGTCAAGAGGGCAGCCTGGAAAGGCTACTTGCTGAAATATCAGTTCATCATTTGGATGTCATACTATCCGACCGACCTGTTCCTGCTGGGTTAAATGTTAAGGCCTATAATCATCGCCTTGGCGATAGTGAAATCGATTTTTTTGCCCCTAAGTCTATTGCAACTAAATACAAAAAGCGGTTTCCTGAGTCGCTTCATGGTGCGCCTATGCTGCTCCCACGTAGTAATTCAGTTTTAAGGCGCAACCTTGATGATTATTTTGAAAAAAATAATGTCGCTCCTAAGATAATCGGGGAGTTTGATGACAGCGCACTACTTAAGATATTCGGCGATGCAGGTATTGGTTTATTCCCTGCTCCCAGAGCCATAGCCGATGAGGTGACTAGAATGTATAGAGCTCGTTGTATCGGGAACGCAGCTGGAGTTACTGAAACCTACTACGCTATATCGCCTGAACGTAAGCTCAAGCACCCAGCGGTAGCCCACATCAATCAAGTTGCTCACGAAAGTGTACTTGTTTGAGCTAATGTTGCTCCAAATTTGTAGTTTGACACTTACCTTGGTTACGAATTGTTGTAAGAAGACGTAGGTCAATTTACTATAAGCACAACGTAACCTCCATAGCTAAGCAATAGCAGCACACCGAACCATCGAGATATCCGGTTAAGCCAGTAGCATTTAATAAAAACCAAGAAAGTAAGTGTAAGAAAAAAGGCCATGCTTAGTAGGTCTATATTTACATTACCCAGTGGTGCTATTAATGCGCTTAGCCCTAACACCTGGCCGATATTCATTAAGTTGGAACCAATAACGTTGCCGATAGCTAATGCTGGTTCGCGCCGCGATATAGCAACGATTGTAGCTGCTATCTCCGGTAGGCTTGTACCTAGTGCGGTAACTGTTAAAGCGACAACTGATTTTTCAATGCCTAGTTGATCAGCTAAAGCAACGCCGCCCCAGATCATGGCTTCTGCCCCAACTACCAACACCATAATTCCACCTAAAGTGAGTAAAGTAGATTTGCGTATACTATTTTCGAGAACCGTTGCTTCATTGATGGAAGATGAAACTGTTGACTGGGCAATGTTTGATCTAAATGCGTAGGCGAAGCTTATGCAAAGAATGCCAAGCAAGAGTGAACCTTCTAACCGAGTGACTTGCCCATTAAGTAGGATTAGCGCCGCTGCTGCTGAGATAATCATCAGGGCTACCAGTTGATTTTGTAGCAAACGCTCTACGTGCAGGCTTCCTACGGTGGCCGCCATGCCTAGCACGATCGCGATATTGATGATATTAGAGCCGAGCACGTTACCAGCTGCTATGGCGCCCTGGCCCTGTACGGCCGCACCAAGACTTACAAAAAGCTCCGGTGCACTCGTGCCCAGTGAAACGAGTAGTAGACCAGTGATGGCTTTGGGCCATTGAAGATGGTTACCAAAATCGATTACGCCTTCTAATAACCAGTCGCCACCTTTGTAAAGCAATAGGCAGCCAGCAAGTAGGGCTAAATACGCCAGCATGTTTTTGTCTCTTACGAAATTGTTTTCAGTTTGCGGCTTTTTGGTGGGTTGTTATAGTCGTTTTATAGATGCCAATACATCGTTATATCCGAACTATTATTATAAATAATACGTCTTTTCTAGATGCAAATGTTGCCGATACACTTCAATGATTTAAACATAAACAGGTTTTGAAAATGCCGTCATAAACAGAAGGATCAGGCCACCGAAGATCATGGCAAACCAGGTAAGCAATCTGTCCAGTAGCGCAAGAGTAAGTCACTATTTTGATTCGAGCACTGTCGCTGCGCTTGACTTTGGGATCGCAAAAAAGCTCAATAGAGCCATGGAATCGAACGACACACAACCGGCGGCACATTTCCGCAGCGATATTTCTTACGGTAACTACCAGGAGGGTGATGCGCCCGCTTTTATAATGACCGTGAATTCAGTTGACTTAAATCAGTTGTTTCAATTTACTTAGTTGATGATAGAGAAACTCAAAAGCCTCGCTATTTTTGCCACCGTGGTGGATAAGGGGTCCTTTCGTGCAGCGGCCGAGTATCTTGACCTGGCGCCCTCACGAGTGAGCCAAATTGTTTCTGATCTCGAAAGTGATCTGGGTGTGACCCTGCTCTATCGCTCTACTCGACGATTGTCTCTTACCAGTGAGGGAGAAATTCTCTATCCAAAGGTCACAGGGATGTTGCTGGAGGCAGAGACGGGTCTTGATGCACTAAACTTAATCTCTACAGAACCGACCGGAGAGCTTCGCGTTACCGCACCTGCTTTTGTTGCACAAACCGAAATGATGACAACGCTGTCTGAGTTTTCGAGTAAGTATAAAAAAATATCGCTGAAAATTCAGTTTTCCGACCACCCTCAGGACCTGATAAAGGAAGGATACGATGTCGGTATTCGCGCTGGTTGGTTAAAAGACAGTGAGCTGATGTCGCGTAACATTGGTCATGTAAATGGCTTGCTGGTGGCAAGTCCCGACTATGTCAAATCAAAGCCTGCGCCAATCTCACCAGCAGATCTTGAAAGCTGGGACTGGGTGCATTTTTCAATGCGCGGTGAGCGGGCCGAGTTTGCACATAAAGACGGACAAACCGAGAGTGTGGTGTGCAAACACCGTCTCGAAGTAGATTCCGCCTATGCATTGTACGAGTTTGCAACGCGCGATCAGGGCTTGATCATGATCCCGGAAAGTCTGGCTAAACGAGGTATCGAGCATGGCGAGTTGGTGCAGGTCCTACCTGACTGGTCTGTTAAGCCTCTGTCATTACAAGCCGTCTGGCCCGATCGCTCAAGACGGGAGAGCTTAGCCTTGCTTTTTGTTCGCTATCTTGCAGACAATGCCAATAGTTGGTAGTTAAACAGCACGCTTCCATGGATTGTTCTGTACAACAGAACAATCCATTCTTGTTTCAGTCCTTTTTCAAACCGCTTCGGGTGATTAAGCTCCAAACAGTGTTGTTACGAGTGTCATTAAATCGTAAATCAATGGCATACATATACAGCCTCTTCCCAGCTTACCGAAAAGGATGAAAGATGAAGAAACTAGCGGCCATGCTGACAGCAGTGTTGACCTGCGTTGGCTCTCAGGCAATTGCAGAAACCTATACCGTACAGCGCGAAAACGGTGCAATTGTGACTGTTAACGATCTTGGTGATGTGAAAGTTCACAGTTATCTTGCTCCCCAGCAAGTTTTTGCCAACAATACCCACATTATTGAAAGTACCAATCAACTGGTACTTATCGATACTCAGTTTATACTCCCTATGGCAACAGACTATCGTGCTTATGCAGATAGTCTGGGCAAGCCGATAGAGCGACTGGTAATCACCCATGAGCACCCTGATCACTTTCTCGGCAGCGAAGCGTTTAATGACATCGATATCTACTCTCTGGAGTCGGTCGCCGGTAAGATCAAAGCTCACGGCCAGACAGAGATTGATGAAAAGAAAGCGCAGTTTGGTGAAGCAGTTGCCAGCACATTTGTTGTACCAACAGCGCTAGAACCTGGGACGGTAGAAATTGACGGCGTCACTTTCTTATTCGAATCAGTAAAAAACGCTGAGGCCGAAGAGCAAATGGTGACCAAATTACCGGACTTCGGTGTCGTCTCCGTCGGAGACATCGTGTACAGCGGCGTACATATGATTCTCGCAGGCCAGCCACCAAGTTGGATTGCTGCACTAAATGATTTGAAAGCTGGCAGCGCCGAATATCCGATTGTCTTATCAGGTCATGGTTCGACAACAAACTCTGCAGTTTACGACACTAACATTGCTTGGCTAGGCAAAGCCGGTGAGTTAATGGGTACGGCAAAAACCGGTAAAGACTTCAAAGACGGTTTAACTGAAGCATTCCCCGATCTCGGAATGGATGCAGCTATCGATTTTGTACTGCCTTTCATGTACCCGGATGAAACAAAATAGTTGTAAAGGAATACGCGTATCTATGCAAACAAGCCGCCTTTTTTAGATAAAGGCGGCTTACCTTTGTTGATAAACACTACAGTCTAATCCAATGAAACTCTCGAGAAGAAAACTACTGAAACTGACCACCGCAGGGCTTTCTGTAACATCTGGCTGTGCAGCTGCACAAAAGACCGATGGAGTCGGGCCGAACAGAGGGTACGAGCGCAAAAGCTGGCGTGGAAAGCTAACCTGCGATAACAGCGATGTACCTGCATCCAACATCGTTGATCGGCTCTCTGTTCCCGGTGATTTTGGTAACAGCAACTGCCAGATGATTGAAGACAGTCACGAGGGTCCGTACTTCACCTGTGCGCCTCCTCCGGGAAAAAATATATCATCAGGTCAGTCAGGTCAGGCATTAACCATCGCTTTACGGCTTGTTGATGAGAATTGTCAGCCCATCCCTAACGGTACCGTGGATGTTTGGGCCTGCAACGCCGAAGGGTATTATTCCGGGTATAGCAGCGATCCGAACAAGTCCCCACCTTTGTTACGTGCGATGACTTTTAAGCACATTAAGCCTGATTTGGAAGCGAGGTTCTGTAGGGGTGCGCTACGGACCGATATCGACGGTATAGCTGAATTCAACACCATATACCCGGGCTTTTACTATGGTCAGCCCGTTCATGTTCACTTTAAAGCGCATGTCGGCGGCAAAAATCTGTTGACCAGTCAGGCACATTTTCCTGAAGACTGGAACGAACGGATCATGGCTACTTCTCCGTACAACAAGTCACGGCCCATAAAAAGAACTTTTGGTGGTGGACAATTTTCTGAAATGCAAATTGTAGAAAGAGACAATCAACTGCTTGGTGTTCTCGACCTTGTGGTTGCTAATTAGGTCACAACATTCCAAGGATTTAAGCTCAGTTGTAATTATGCCAACGCTTTTCTTAGCCCATTGGATATCTGCAACACTGATGTACCCGAGGTCCGAGTGATATTCGTTGATTAATTCAATCACCGCATTACCGCTATAAAACCAAGAAATCCATGACATTATCCAACACTGACGTTTTAATCAACCGTAGGGTACAAGCAGAAGACAAAGCGGTATAGAGAGCTAAGTTCGAAAAAATCGAAAAATACCAAATGCAGACTGGGGCGGCAATTTGCAATTAAGTGGCTAGCTAGTCCTGCAACATCTACCGGTATAGTAAATACCGATAGCGTTGCTATTTCTATGGTCAGCTTGCTTTTAAATAAACTGACTTGTTTCTTCCTCCCAATAAAAACCTAACTGGGAAATGTATAAAGAGATGTTTGTTAATTTATCTTTACACGACAGTGACAACTAATAATCGATCAATGAATTGAGCATCCATACTGTTTTTTCATGAACGGATATTCTTTGTATCATTAAATCTGTAGTGACTTCGTCATCAAGTTCGCTTGCAAGAGAAAGGACCAGTTTTGCATTCATAATGATTACAGCATGATCATTCGCGAGCTGCTCTAACATCTGATTAGCTGATGGGCACTCTTTTTCATCCTTAATATCGGTTAATTCCAGATAGGACGATAGCGAGCCGGGGGCGACGAAACCTAAGGCCCGAATCCTTTCAGCCATTGTGTCAATGGACGTGGCCATCTCTAAGTACTGAGCTTCAAAGAGCTCGTGCAAGGTAATAAACATTGGACCTCTGACGTTCCAATGATAATTTTGGGTTTTAAGATATAGCGAATATGTGCTGGCAAGTAGTTTGGACAAGCAGTCTGCGAGTTCCAGCCTACTGGCATCCACCGAGCTGAGAATTTTTTCTAAACTTGTCACTTTAATTGTTTGTAAACTTTCCATCGATTCTCTCCGAGTATTTAATAACTAGTACCCTATAGATCGGGTCGACGTTACTAAATTCAATTCTCTTTTTCGGTGGGTATTATCAGCAAAAACAGAAGTATTATTTTATGCTTATGTGACGCACGAATTGAACTATCACACTAGCATACTTCGGCAAGGGTCCTGCTATAGCATAGTTAGAGCATTCAATGCGCCTTCACATTGTCATTTGGGCCTACTCTCTAGTTCAAAATATCTATTGTAGAAGGTACGCAATTTAAACTGAGGCCTTATCAGGGTGCTGGTTTTCGGCTTGCGATGGTAACGCTTTGTGCAACACAACTAATGCAGCTACAGCTGACAATGTGGATGCAATTAGAATCCCAAGTTTGTCTCCTGCATAGTACTGTCCGCCACTGTGCTCAAATGCTAGCCCTGCAATAAATAGACTCATGGTAAAGCCGATACCACAGGCAAAGCTAACGCCTAGTATTTGCTTCAACGTGACACCTTCAGGCAACTTCGCCACACCCAGTGCGGCAGCGCCTCCTGCAAATATCATGATGCCTAAGGGCTTTCCGACGAGTAGTCCAAAAATGATGCCTAGCGTCACCGGGTGTGAGACATCAGACCAACCCACACCATGCAGGCTTAAACCGGCATTAGCAAATGCGAATATAGGTAATATGATATAAGCCACTGCACCATGCAGGTTATGCTCAAGTAACCGAAGTGGGGACGTTCCGTCCTTCGATCGAATCGGTATGCAAAAAGCCAGTAGCACGCCGGCGAGTGTTGCGTGTACACCTGATTTCAGTACAGCTACCCACAACACAATACCCACCAGTAAGTACATTGATGTGCGCACTATCCCTAAGAGGTTCATGGCTATTGCAATGGTCAGTGCAGCAGCACCTGTTGCCAGAGCACCAAATGAAAGATCACCAGAATAAAATATTGCGATGATTAAAATAGCTGCCAGATCATCCAGAATTGCCAGTGTCAGCAAGAATACTTTCAAACCCACCGGTACACGGCTTGAAAATACACTCAGTAATGCTAGAGCAAAAGCGATATCAGTAGCGACTGGAATTGCCCATCCATCAATGGCTACCAGATCGCCGCGATTGAATAGAAAGTAGATACCCGCAGGCACGAGCATGCCTCCTATGGCACCCAAGCCAGGAAGAACGATATTGGCGGGGTTAGATAACTGGCCATCCAATACTTCTCGCTTGATCTCCAGTCCAATCAGGAAGAAAAATATCGCCATTAATCCATCATTAATCCATAGCAGCAGAGGCTTGGCAATGATCAGCGTTCCAATTTGTACAGACACAGGGGTGCCTATCAATCCCTTGTAGATCTCATTTAGAGGACTATTAGCAATCATTAGCGCTAATATCGCTGTTATTAACAGCAGAACCCCGCCCGCCGACTCAAGTTTCATGAAATCAGCTAAAGCCTTCGCAGCACGTTGACGTTTGCCCAGAGTTGTATCGTTCATGTTTTTTGTTATTGTCGTTTGGTTTGTTAATCGAGTGCCAGAGAGGTTCGCGCCGAGTCTGCTATCTCGCTGACTAACGGATGTTTTATTTTTTTATCCAGCGTGATTGCGTAATAACGTTCAGTGAAATCATCCAACTCGCCAACCAGTTTGCAACCTGTTGCTTTTTCAATCTCGGTTTGGATATTTATTGGCGCTATGAACATGCCGCGTCCAGCAGATGCTATGGCTTTAATAAGTCCGCTATCGCTACACTCGGCCACTATACTTGGCGTGATGCCGTGTTGAATAAACCAGTCTTCTCCGGCACGCCTGAGAGGACTGTTTTCGGTTGGAAGCAGTATGGGGGCATCATTTAGTTCGTTTGGGAAGTCATGGCTGTACTTTTCCATCATTAACGGTGGTGCGAACAACGCAAGCTTGCTCTGACCCAGCGCATGAATATAGATTCTTGACGAATCGTCAACAGGAATGGACTGGTCCGATACGATTAAATCTAATTCATGTTTGTGCAGTGCATCAATCAGGGTCGCAAGGTCTCCTTCAAGGCAGATGAGTCGCACATTGGAGTCAAAGGCAGGCTCCAGTAGTTGTTCTACAGCGATTTTCGGTAAGGTTTCTACAATTCCCACCGTGAGGTCATTAGCCGAAAGTTGCTCACTACCTCGCATGTATTGAGACAGCTCTAACCCGAGTGAAAATATCTCATCAGCAAAGTCCTTAACGACTACTCCTTGCTCGGTTAGCACAAGACGTCGACCTGATTTTTGGAACAACGGTGTACCAGAGGCCTCTTCCAGCAACTTAATCTGAGTGCTTATCGTTTGTGGTGTAAGGTAAAGACGTTTGGATGCTGCGGCAATAGAGCCAGCATCAGCTACGTTCCAGAAATAAAACAAGTGGTTGTAATTTATGTGACGCATTTGCAGAATAATGAAGTATCTGTCATCGAGAGTAAAGAACTGCCCGTGCTACAGATTGCTCGGGCGGTTGTTAGTTGCTAACACTAGTTTAGTGTTAAGGCTGAAAACAACGATCGATTGCTACGCTGTATCAGTACAGGTATAGGTTTGTCACGCGGTGCATCTTTGAGCAATTCCTGCAAATGTTTAGCGGACTTGATGTCGACCCTGTTGAAAGAAATCAAAATATCACCACTTCTGATGCCAGCCACTGCGGCAGGGCTGTCTGCCTCGACCTGTTCTATTGCAACACCAATACCCCCAGTGGAGTCTTTTTGGGATGCTGATAGCTGTGCAATCACTACACCTATTTTGGAGTCATTGTCGAGATTGAGTGAAGAATCTGAGATCACCATACCATCGTCAAGTTCCTCAATGGTGACATTGAGAGAGATGGATTTGTTATTCCGTTGTAACTCCAATTCAATCTGATCGCCAATTGGCACCAGACCCACCAACGGTGGTAGCTCGGAAGATTGCTTTATCTCAGTGCCGTTAAAGGTCAAGATAACGTCACCCGGTTGCAGTCCAGCTTTTTTGGCGGGACTGTTGTCGTTGACACTGGCGACCAATGCACCTTGAGGCCTATCCAATCCAAATGAATCCGCCAAAGGTTGGTCCACTGGCTGGATATACACGCCTAACCAGCCTCGGCTGACATAACCGTTGGATTTCAGCTGATCAACGACCGACATGGCTACGTTTATCGGAATGGCGAATGACAACCCCATATAGCCACCCGAGCGAGAATATATTTGAGCATTAACACCGATAACATTTCCGTCAATGTCAAACAAGGGGCCACCCGAGTTACCTGGATTTACCGCAGCATCTGTCTGAATAAACGGAACATAATTTTCATTAGGTAAGCTTCTCGATACCGCTGAAATGATGCCTTGAGTTGCAGTATATTCGAAGCCAAATGGTGAACCAATCGCTAACACCCATTGACCAACATTCAGGCTGTCGGAATCTCCCAGTGAAGCGGTAGGCAGGTCTTCTGCATCAATTTTGAGGAGTGCAATGTCACTTCTTTCATCGCTACCCACGATCTCTGCGACATATTCGGAACGGTCAGTAAGTTGTATCTTCACTTCCTCAGCTCCATCTACCACGTGTGCATTGGTGACTATGTAGCCGTTCTCTGAAATAATAAAACCGGAACCAAAACCTGATCGAGCCTGTGGTTTTTCCTGTGGTATCTGTTCAAAAAAGTACCTGAACTGTGGCGGCAATGCTGGCAGTGAGTTTGCGAATCCGGACGGTGCGGATTGACCCGTCACAGTGACTTTGACAACAGTTTTTCCGTGGTTATCAACAATATTTTTGAAGTCTGGTAATTGATCAGCATGAACACTGGGTACCACCACGGCAGTAATAAGCATTAGCAGGATTGTCAGAGACCTGATTGCAGTGCCATATTTGAGTGGGGATACAGTAACCGCTCTGGTTCTCATCGGG
>CALHRQ010000018.1 GCA_938038175.1 uncultured Granulosicoccaceae bacterium
TGCAGAGCTTAGCCATTTACATGCGGCAATATTGTACCTGCACTGTTTATCCGGCCATTAATTTGCAGCGTTTCGGCTGATGCATTTTAATACTTCGAACTTACGCTAATCCTCAAAAGATCAGGCAAGCTGAAAAATCACTCAATGTTCTGCACCTGCTCACGCATCTGCTCAATCAGTACTTTGATATCAACACTGGCGCCGGTGGTATCAAGATCATTGGCTTTAGAGCCGATCGTGTTCGCCTCACGATTAAATTCCTGCATAAGAAAATCCAGCCGCCGACCAAGCGGGCCTTTACGTTTAATGGCTTTTTGCAGCTCTGACACATGTGCGCCGAGGCGATCAAGCTCTTCATCGATATCCAGCCGCTGCATCACATACACCATTTCCTGTTCCAGACGTGCAGAGTCATGCTCGACATCCAGCTCTTTTAAGCGTTGCAACAGTTTTTCTCTTTGACGCGCGACGACCGCCACTCGGATATCACGTAACTCGACTATTTTTACGTCGATTTCTTCTGCCCTGACACGTAACATGTCCGCTGTTTTTTCACCCTCTCTTTCGCGGGTGGCAACAAGATCCGCTAGCGCTATATCGAGTGTTTCGCTGGCAAACTTTGCCATTGCATCCTGCTGATCGCTGCCACTGCCTACAACGCCCGGCCATTGCAATACTTTTAGAGGATCAACCGGGCCCGTGCTACTGATCTCAGACTCAACCACTTTGATAGCCTGTGCCAGTGACTGCAAAGCTGGCTTATCGATAGCGACCTCTTTTAGGGTTCCGGCATTGGCACGTAGTCTCAGTGTTGCTTCAACCTTGCCACGATTGATGCAGGCTGCAATTTTTTCACGCAGCTGTGGCTCCAGCCCTCGTAAATCTTCTGGCATACGCAAGCTAACTTCCAAATAGCGGTGGTTAACCGAGCGTAATTCCCACGAGAATTCTCCCAGATCAGTATCAAGTGTGTGTCGACCGTAACCGGTCATACTTCGAAGCATGAATTTTGTCCATTGCTGCTTAGCAGCATAATTTAAGTGTTACCTGTGTCAGTATGAAGTACTGCAGGTATAATTTGCGGCCCAAGCAAACATTGACTTTGCATGTGGCACCGATTTAAATCAAACCCAAGGATATAACATGCGACCCAGTGGTCGAGCCCAAGACGAACTCCGTAAGATTGCCATTACCCGCCAATATACCAAGCACGCAGCTGGTTCGGTGCTGATTGAGTGTGGTGACACCAAAGTGATTTGTACTGCCTGCATTGAAGATCGCACACCACCCTGGCTGAAGGGCAAGGGTCGTGGCTGGGTAACGGCTGAGTATGGCATGCTGCCAGGCTCGACCAACAGCCGAGTCAGGCGCGAGGCCTCTGCTGGCAAGCAATCTGGCCGTACACAGGAAATTCAACGGTTGATCGGCCGCTCCCTGCGCGCCGCCATCGATCTTGAAGCACTGGGTGAACGCTCCATCACGGTCGATTGTGATGTTATTCAGGCTGATGGAGGCACACGCACAGCTTCAATTACGGGCGGCTTTGTTGCCTTGTCTGACGCAGTTCAGGGCTTGGTTAAAGACGGTGTTATCAAGAAGAACCCATTACTCGGAACAATTGCAGCCATCTCTGTTGGTATCTACAACGGCCAGCCTGTACTTGATCTGGATTACGCTGAGGATTCAACCGCGGAAACCGACATGAACGTGGTCATGAACGAGGCCGGTGGATTTATTGAAGTACAAGGTACAGCTGAAGGCCATGCGTTTAGAGAAGATGAATTAAACCAGATGCTGCAGCTTGCCAAAAAAGGCATTGCAGAAATCAGTCAGATTCAAACCTCTGCGCTGGCGCAATGAGCGAAACACAAGCCATTGTCTTTGCCAGTGAAAACGAAGGCAAAATTCGTGAGCTCAATGCGCTATTAACGCCATTGGGCTACACGGTTAGCTCACAAAAAGATCATGGCATAGTGTCATTGCCAGAAACGGCTGTCACGTTTGTTGAAAATGCCATCGTCAAAGCCAGGCATGCTTCATCCAAGTCAGGCTTAGCTGCGATTGCGGATGATTCTGGCCTCGAAGTAGATGCGTTAAAAGGTGCACCAGGCTTGTATTCCTCTCGTTATGCAAAGATGAACAACACTGGCAGCGGTGATGTTGATAACTATATGTACTTGTTAAAGCAACTCGATGGTCTGGATGAATCCGCACGCACAGCAAGGTTCCGATCTGTGGTTGTCTACCTTCGTCATGAGAACGACCCTTCCCCGATAATAAGCGAAGGTGTGTGGGAAGGTCATATTCTGCCGCAGGCTGTTGAAGGTGGCGGCTTTGGTTATGATCCGGTATTTTGTAATCACGACACCAATGAGGCGGCATCGTTACTTGAGAAAAATTTGAAAAACCGCCTTAGCCATCGTGGCAAAGCGGTTGCCAGCCTGGTTAAGCAACTGGAAAGCCGCACGACAAACGCGGGGGCTTGAGGTATTCAAGCACTTGATGCTGCAGCACGTCGATTAAACTGGTGCAAATGAGTAATCGAACCTTCACAGAACTCCCCCCACTCTCGTTATATGTACA
The DNA here is from genome assembly GCA_938038175.1 of uncultured Granulosicoccaceae bacterium. Taxonomy (GTDB): domain Bacteria; phylum Pseudomonadota; class Gammaproteobacteria; order Granulosicoccales; family Granulosicoccaceae; genus Granulosicoccus. Next base: position 2,584 of record CALHRQ010000018.1, read on the forward strand.
TCTGCCGTGGTGTGTACGTAAATGCCCCTATTGCGATTTCAACTCACATGAAAACAAAACTGACACTTTGCCAGAGACGGAATATGTTGATGCGCTCTTAAAGGATTTAAGTGAAGAGGTGCCGCGTTTCTGGGGCCGATCTATTGTGTCAGTTTTTATCGGTGGTGGTACACCAAGCCTGTTTAGTGCCAATGCGCTCGATCAGCTCCTGTCAGGCATTCGTGCTCTAACCGCATTACCCCCGAACGCTGAAATAACGCTTGAAGCAAACCCAGGTACATTCGAACAGGAAAAATTCCGGGATTTTTATCGTCTGGGCATTAATCGTCTATCCATTGGTGTACAAAGCTTTGACAACAAAGCACTAGAAACACTGGGTCGAATTCACAGCGGCGCCGATGCGCTTGCTGCTATTGATATGGCAAGACAGGCAGGCTTTGATAACTTTAACGTTGACCTGATGTTTGGCCTGCCGGGCCAAACCATCACCGAGGCTGCCAATGATGTAAAGCAAGCCATACAATGCAATCCAACGCACATCTCTTACTACGAACTGACGCTTGAGCCAAACACCTTATTTGCAAAGTACCCACCTTCGCTACCAAATGATGACACCATCGGTGATATTCAAAGTACAGGCATAGCGCTTTTGGCAGAAGCAGATTACGAGCGTTATGAAATATCCGCCTATGCAAAACCCAAGCGGCGATCGGAGCATAATTCCAATTACTGGTTGTTTGGCGATTACATTGGTATTGGCGCTGGAGCGCACGGCAAACTGAGCTTTTCAAACACTGGACTTATAACGCGGCGCTGGAAGCACAAGCACCCTACTACTTATATGGAAGCCGCCAGTACACAACAATTTTGTGGTGGTGAAAGCTACATTGCAATAGAAGATACAGGCATCGAATTTATGATGAATGCGTTAAGGCTGGTTGATGGTTTTGGGATTAATCTGTTTGAACAACACACAGGCCTTGCGTTGCAACCATGGCAAAACGCCATTGAACAAGCTGTCGAAAAAGGCTTGCTTTCACAAGCTGGTTACGTGCTTAAACCAACCGACCAGGGTTTGCGCTTTTTAAACGATCTGCTCGAACATTTCATGCCGACTGCACAAGTGCAGCGTAGTTATCCAAAAATCCAGATGCACCTTTCAAGCGAAGACTAAGTAACAATTGTAAGGTCCGGCCAATACGATGCGTTCAGTGGCGATCAGTCCTTAACAACATATCAGAACATCACATCAGCAAATCTTATAAAACCAGCCTTCAAGCCGCATCACCAGCCAGATTAATTTGCATCCGATTGCAGAGATTGCAGAAATTTATTAAGCGTTGCTGCATCCACATTTGTGGGCAGATCCATGCCCGCCACACCTGGTAGCCGATCAGTGCCTAAGCCAAGGTCCTGCCCTTTAAACTGCCCGCTACGGCTCGTTTGACGGCTCTGCTTGATTGACGGGTGCTCGATTGCCTGATGTGGTGTGGTTTTTTGCTGGGTCGATTGATTCTCGATCGACTTAGGCGTTTGCTGCGCAGCAAACGTGTTGACGTTATTATCAATGGTTAGCAGGGTTGCGGCACCCTGCTGTGGAGGCGCTGAGCTGAATTGTGTGACACCATGGGAATCGACCCATTTATACACTTGGGTTTTACTACCCCCAGAACCAGATGGCAGCGATGCTGTCTTCTTTAGCGCACTGCCAGCGCCCGCCAGTGAGCTTTTCGCACTTTGAGCCATATTACCCGCAAGCTTGCCAAACAGCGCTGCTGGATCTCCACCACGCATATACAGGCCATAAGACAGTAGGCCAAGCAGTAAAATCAGCGGAATAGCCATTTTAAACAACAACTTAAGTACGATACTAGCCATTACCTCTCCATCTGATATAACTATTATTCGAACCAGAGAGCGGCTTTTATTGTACAAGCTTGACAATGGGGCTTGCAATTTGTGGGCTCTGGACATAATATCCTTCACCTTTTGTGTTCTCGGGAGAGTCAAATGAAGCCGGAAATCCATCCTGCTTACGACCAGATAACCGTCACTTGTAGTTGCGGGAACAAGTTTACAACTGGCTCCACAGCCAACAAAGACCTCAGCATTGAAGTCTGTGCCAACTGCCATCCGTTTTACACGGGCAAGCAGAAGGTACTCGATACTGCAGGCCAGGTAGATAAGTTTCGGCGCCGCTACGGGGCCAAGTAATTTGGTTTGGCACCCTTTTCAGGTGCTTGCTGCGCGATCGGCATTCAAGCCAAGTGAGCAGTTCGTCGTACAAATCAAGACGCTTGCAATGCAAGCGTCTTTTTTTATGCGCATAAGCTGGCCTTTCCACCTAAGCCTGTTGCTAGCATTCGTTTTTATCCCTACCACCCTCATTGCCGAACCGACCTGGCCAACACCTTCAAGCTCAAACCCCAGCAGTGACTGCCTTGCTGACACACCCTCACACTTGGCAGTGGTAGGGAGCATCATCGACGGCGATACAATCAAACTCAAAGATGGTCAACGGGTCAGGCTCATCGGGTTTAACACACCAGAGCTGCGACGACGAGGCGGCCAGGCACCATTTGCACAAGAGGCAACTGATGCCCTGAGCGCACTGACTCCTCCAGGTACTGCAATACGTCTACATCCTGGTAAAGACAGCAAAGACCGTAATGGGCGTTTGCTTGCTCATGTGGTTAGAACAGATGGCTTAAGAGTCGCTGATGTCCTCGTCAGCAAGGGCTTGGCAGCGGCAGTAGCGGTAGCACCTAACACCCGATGTATGGAAAATCTGGCCAAGCTCGAACAAAGCGCCCGCGATGCACGACTGGGCCTGTGGCAGCACAGTCCACACTGGCAGCTTAGCAGCATTAATGTAAACGCAGGTACACATGGATTTCACCTCATCACTGGCATTGTTTCTGAGGTTAAAAAAATCAAACGGCGTCATGCTATCGTTCTCGATAATCACTTTGAAATTATTGTCAGATCAAACCAGCCTGACGGCTTGCCATTGCAAAGCCTGGTGGGCCGAAATATAGAAGCTCGTGGCTGGTTAAGTAAAAAAGACCAAAGGGCTGTTCTGTATTTACATCATCCATTGAACGTTCGGGTAATTGATTAACCATGATGTACTTGATCGACTCCAGCATTTATATTTTCAGAGCCTGGCAGACCTGGCCTGACTCCATCACCAACACCTTCGGTGAGCCGGCTAATGCTGTTTTCGGTTTTGCCGATATGCTTGCTAAAATTTTAAGTACAGAACATCCTGAATATATAGTGTGCGCCTTTGACCACAGCCATAAAACAGGTGAGCGTTATTCGATTTACAGTGAATACAAAGCCAATCGGCCAGAAGCACCACCCGAGCTACAAATACAATTTGATCGCTGCCTGCAAGCCGCAAAAGCTTTTGACCTGCCTGCCTTTGGCAGCCAGCGGGTAGAAGCAGACGACATTATCGGCAGCATCGCTTACGCTGCACATGATGAGCAAATGCCAGTCACTATTATCAGTGCTGATAAAGACCTTACACAGTTTATTCGTGAGGGCGATGTTTATTGGAACTATGCTCGCAATCTTCGACAGAACAGCCAGGATATCGAAAAACGTTTCAAACTCAGGCCAGAGCAAATTGCAGATATGCTGGCATTATGTGGCGACAAGGTTGATAACATTCCTGGTGTGCCTGGGGTTGGCCAAACGACGGCAGCACGCCTGTTAAAAAAATGGAAAACACTGGACGGTGTGTTGGATAATGTCGAACAGATAAACGGCATGCAGTTTCGGGGTGCGCCGCGCATTGCAAAGCTCGTTGATGAACACCGCGACAATATCGCTATCGCAAGAGAACTCACTGGCTTGATACACGACCCACAGTTAACTACGACACCTTCAATGTTAAAGCGCAAAAAAATTGATGCTGATACGATTCAATCCGCTCTCCAAACTTGTGGGTTTAACGAACCGCGCGCTCAAAAGCTTGCAATAATGTCTGTAGCAAAAAATTCAGCCGTAAAAAAACTAGCAGTAACACCATCCACCGCAACAGCGTCAAACATAGCGGTAGATACAGGTTCAGCATCAGGCACGACGTCAAGCGCAGATGTAAAATGAGCAAACAACGTTCACGCAAACATTCAAATACCAACGCAAAGAAAAAACGTGGGCGCTACAGTAAGCCTGCCAACAATCAACCCAACGCACACAAGAGCGCGCATAAAAATGCAAGCAGGAAACGCTCTGAGCAACACAGGACCAGTCAGCAAACGTCCTCCCGAAGTCAGCCTGACCAGGGCACATCTGGCTTAGCGATTGATACCGATGTGCCCACAGTATTGATGCTATTCAACAAGCCCTACCAGGTACTTTGTCAATTCACAGATCAAGACGGCCGTGACACACTTGCCAATTACATAAACCATAAAGATCTCTATGCTGCAGGTCGATTGGATCGTGATAGTGAAGGCCTTTTATTACTGACTAACAACGGTATGCTGCAACACCGTATAGCGCACCCGAATTTCAAGTTGAG
>CALHRQ010000019.1 GCA_938038175.1 uncultured Granulosicoccaceae bacterium
AGCCTATAACCCCCAGACTACAGAGGAGTCCGGTTAGTAACCGTAGCAGGGAGTTCATTGTCCCAAACCCGTCCCCAGCATAGAAAGTAGCGGGCAGACGATATTGTGTAAGTTGCGCAAACCACTGATTGTGATCTCTAAACCCATCGCCGATGCCATATAGAATATCGCTCAACATATGCGTGCCGCCATCGAGAGCCATCGGAATGGCGAATAGGATGGGGTGATACCAGCGCCAGTTTGGTCGCATACGTGCTGGCAAAAGCTGCCAGAGTACGGTCCATAGCCAGAAGCCGCCATAGAATGAGACCATGCGGTCAGACCATGCCATTTTCCAGCCCATTTCGGCCGAACCAATAAACTGACGCAAAACCAGCATGTCGGTTGTATCGACGAAAGCTGCTTGAATTGTTTCCAGCTCGTAGGTTAGCTGTGGGCCAAACAGAAAAAAGGATCGCTGTGGCAGTTGATGGCAAAATGCTCTGTAAAGCCAGTAGATTCTTAAGCCGCCACTTTCAAAACCAAGGTGCATGAACAGGGGAGCCAGGAACGGTAACCAGACAAAAATACCCCAAATCAAGGTAAGGGTCAGAATGAAGTGGTTTGCAAGCCACCGGATAGTTTGTTCCAGCAATCTCATGTGAAGGTATCACACGTTGCACAGGGCAGTTGGGTCTGTTTACAACGGATCGTTTTCATTGGTTACCGCCTTACCTGGTTACGCAGAGTCCGTAAGATTGTTCGGCATATTGCCGCAATCTTTCCCGATTACAAATTGTAATGTGACGATATTGAGTTCTGATGTAACCGAGTTTCCGAAGCAGGCTAATCGCCAGGGATACTGTTTCACGTTGTAGATTAGTCAGTAAGGCTAAATCAAAATGGGTGCAGATAATTGGACTGGGTGCGCAATCCATATCTAAAAGCAGCAGCATATGAGCCACACGTTCAACTGACCCTCCGGTCACATGAATTACCAGCTGGTCGCGCATTGAAGATTGGGTTGAAATCAATTGATGTACGAAGAAGCGGCGCAGTTCGGCCGAAAAATGCAGCACTTTTTTTACCGTTGATTCGAGTAGCCAGCCAATTTCAACGCATTCATCTGTATAGGGCACAACATGATTTTCGCGTTGTGCATCCAGCGGCCATACTGATCCCTGGAGAACGCGTACGCCAAACGCAGCATCCCCATTGCATACCCGTGTAAATAGAACATTGCCGTTTAACGGAATGAGGTAGCTACGCTCCGGCCGCCACAACAATTTGTGAATTTTCGGCCGAAGCGTGTAGACGCGTAGATATGATCTTAAATGTAGCCAACTCTCTATCGGTAAGGGGAGAGGGCTAACCATCCGCTGTGTTTTCACCGAAGGTTGCACCTCGATCTTGTCCAGAGACCCCGTACCGTTCAGCACTATTGTGATTGAAGCGCCAGTTCAATTGCCTGCTTGAAGACTTCAAAAGGCTGTGCACCGCTGATAAAGTTACCGTTGAGAAAAAAGGAGGGCGTGCCACGCACATTTAATGCTGTGCCTTCTTGTAAATCCCGATTCACACGGTCAACAAACTGATCAGAATCAAGACAGTTGTCAAATGCCTCACCATCTACAAAGTCTGCTGTTCGAACCAATTCCTTAATCACATCGACATGCTCCCCCATCGGACTTCTTGACCATACAGACTGATTGACAAACATAATGTCATGAATTGCCCAATAGCCATCATCGCCGCCCTGTTCCCGCCCGCAGTGGGCGGCCTCATGCACTTTGAATGCCTGTGGTTGGTTTGGCAGTGGAAAATCTTTGAAGATATAGCGCACTGTCCCGTTAGCAATATAGGGCTGAATCAATGGCATCGTCTGGTCAAAATGACGCTTACAGAAAGGACATTGGTAGCTTGAGAATTCTATGATTGTGACAGGGGCATCGACAGCACCTTTTTCCGGTTCATCCCCATTCAGGCTAACTTCCTGTGGCTCGGTTGGCGTCGGATTTTGTGGCTCAGGCTGTGCCTGTGGGCGTAGTGCTTCAGCGAGACCGCCCTCTTCTGCTAACTGGATTGCTGCAGCAAAGGTCTCAAAAGGTAGCGCACCCACCAGGAGATAACCATCAATAAAGAAGGATGGTGTGCCGCTTAAACCCAGCCGCCGTCCTTCTGCACCATTCGCGTTAACTTCATCAGCAAAGTCCCTGTTTGCATAACAGCTTTCTATGTCAGCATCCCATAGATTGACTTCTGCAAGCCCTGTAGCAATAGCACTGTCCATCGCCGCTGCGCTGTCCTGCTGAAACAGGTCAGAACGTTCAAAAAACAGATTGTGTGCTGACCAGAAGGCATCGGTACCGGCACTATCCTGCACACACAGTGCCGCCTCATGGAGTAGGTGAGCCAGTGGGTGCAGCGATGGAATAGGGAAATCCTTAAACTCGTAATAGACGCGTCCTTCGTCAATAAGCTGCTTAATCTGAGGCATCGTCTCTAAGGCATGGCGCTTGCAAAACGGACATTGGTAATCTGAGAATTCGACAATTGTTACGGCTGCTTCTGGATCCCCCAGCCCTGTTGCCGGTCGCGGCTCTACCTTTGTCGGGGTAGGTAGCGCCGCGACCTGTGCGGGTACTGCTGGGGGTTGCGTGGCGCGGTCAATAAGCTCAGCTAATCGACCCTCTTCAGCTGCGACAATTGCATCAGCAAATACGGCGTAGGGTTGTGCGCCCGATATTTGATACTCTCCAATAAAAAATGCTGGGGTTCCTGTCACGCCGGCAGCGCTGCCCCGGGCTACATTTTCCTGTACTTTTTCTGCAAAGCGGTTGTCTAAAAGACAAGCGCTAACGTCTGGTAAACCAACTGTCGCAAACTTAGACACAATGACTGTATCCATTTCAGCAAGGCTGTTGATTTTAAACTGGTCAGGTTGTGAGAAAAAGAGCTCGTGTGCAAGCCAGTAAGCTGATTCACCTGCCGAATCGCCTGCGCAATAGGCAGCTTCATGCAGACGGTAAGCCAGGGGGTGAAGCGATGCTATTGGGAAGTCCCGGAATTCGTAGCGGAGTCGTCCGGTATCAATGAACTTCTCTTTGATTAGCGGCATCGTCTGGATCGTGTGTCGCTGGCAGAATGGGCATTGGAAATCAGAGTACTCGATGATGGTCACGGCCGCATTGGCCGCACCGAGGAAGTAGCCTTCACTTTCCTGCTGCACGGCCACAGGCTCAGTGGTGTCGTCAACGAGGACAACATCGTCAACTGCTGGTTCTGGAGCTGCCTCGTCGACTGTTTCGGCCGAAATCGCTGTTGGCAGCGGCTGTAATGTTGGCTCAGGATCGCTTTCTGACGCTGCATCAAGCACCTGAGCCGTGGGCGTACTATCTTCTGTTGATGGGTTGCTGGGGCTATCTGCAGGGCCGCAAGCAGTTATGACCATCAGTGTCAGCAGGATGCCTAAATAGACCCCGCGGTATCGAAGGAACATGGGAAACCTCTCTCTTTTTCAACTGTTTTCAATTAGGAGCTGTTCAGGAATCAGAAGCAAGTAGCGTATTAATCGCGCTGCGTAAAATTTCGGCCGATTGTTCACCAACAAATTTCTGCACCGCGACACCGTTGGCGTCGATTAATGCAATTGACGGGTGCCCGCGCAAGGCGTAGCTTCGTTGAATCGCTGCGCCATCTGACGAATTGGCGTCTATTCGCATAAATTCAATTTGTGACTCTGAATAGTCACTCTCCAGCCCGTTCACGACGGGCGCAAAAGCCTCTCAGGCCGCTCAGGGATCGGTAAAAAACAGTACAAATGCCGGGCCTTTTATCAAGGTGTCCGTTGATTTGCCCTCGCTCTGTTCACCGGCACACGCTGAAGCGATTAAGCCCAGCAAAGATATAAGTGTAAGAGTCATCAGACGAAACCAGACTGTTCGTCGTTTGTGTCTGTTGTAAACCATAATTTTTATTGACCACTTTGCATCTCGCGAATATCGTCCGGCCAGGTGCTTTTTATATAGTCAATGACGGCCGTAATCTCTTCATCGCTGAGCGTTTC